>CAYQAF010000091.1:0-7044 GCA_964415375.1 uncultured Alcaligenaceae bacterium | reverse complement strand
GCTCGACTCCGAGGTCGAGGCCGCGATCCAGCAGAGCCTGTACCGGCTGATGGAGGGCAAGACGGTGGTCGCGATCGCGCACCGGCTGTCGACGATCGCCGCGATGGACCGGCTGGTCGTGCTCGACCGCGGCCGCATCGTCGAGGAAGGCGACCACAAGAGCCTCCTCGCGCACGGGGGCCTCTACGCGCGGCTGTGGGCGCATCAGAGCGGCGGCTTCCTCGGCGAGGATGCCGACGACGACCTGCCGGCGACGCTGCCGCCCGAGACGGCCGGCGCCGCAGCCGCGGCGCTCGCCGCGGCTGCCGAGGACTCCGGTCGCATGGAGCCGCCGCGCAGCGGCCACGACCGGCTGCCAGGCCCCGAGCCGGCCGCTTCTTGATAGGTGCGCTACCGGCCCGCGAGTTCTGCGCAGGCGGCGACTTCGCCGCGGGCCGCGAGCGTGGCGAGGTAACGCTCGGCGGATACCGCGGCCGCCGCACGCGCGGCGGGCGTTCCCGCGGCGTCGCGCTCCAGCGCGTTGCGTGCGTCGCGGCAGCGCTCCTGCGCCGCAACGATGCCGCGCGCGGAGTCGTTGACCAACGCGCGCGCGACCTCGTTCGGCACCGCGGCGAGCGCGATCTGCACGCCGGCGCGCCGGTCGTTGAAGCTCGCGCCGCTCTCGGCCATCAGTGTGCCGAGGCGCGCACAGGCGCCGGGAATCCGCGGGTCGAGCGCGCGCGACGGCGTGCTGCAGACGTTCTCGACCGCGGCGAGCGCCGAGCCGATGCCACTCGCGTACGAAAGGGCATACAGTGCGCCGCCCGCGCGGTCCGCGGGGCCGACCAGCGGGGCGACCCGCGTCCACGCCACGGCGCCGGCCCGGCCGGCGTGATCGTCGTAGCGCGCCGACGACGCGGCGCGCTCCAGGTTGTCGATCATCGCCGGCGTCGCGTTGCGCCGTCGCGCACGTTCCGCCTGCAGCAGCCACGGCACTGCGTTGTCAGGCTCGCGCGAGGCCCAGTAGCCCACCGGATCGCGCGCCACGCATTCCGGCGGCGGCGGCGCCGCGGGCCGCATGCAGACGTCCGCGAGGCTCGCCGCGTAGAGCGGCTCCTTCGTGTCGCGTGCGGCGGCGGCGCCGAAGTCGCGCGCCTGCGCCGCGAGGTCGAAGCCCGAGAGCCGGCCGGAGAGCCACCGTCCGGGCGCGTCGTCGGCACCGACCACCTTCTGCGCAAGCGCCTCGTCGAGCTTCGCGAACAGCGGCGCGAGCGGCGACGGCACCGCGGCATCGTCCCCCGCGCGCGCCTGCGCCATGGCCCCCTGTGCCCCACAGAGGCCGAGCGTCGCTGCCGCCATCCACGCCAGGACCTTCATCCGATCACCCCTCCCGCATCCGCAGCCTCGAATCAACCGCATCGCGCCCGCGTCCGAGCGGAGGACGCAAACCCGCACCGCCGACCACCGCCGTCGCGCCGGCCGCGTCAGGCGAACAGGAACTTGCGCGCCAGCTCCCAGCCTTCCTGCGGCAGCCGCTTGAAGCCGCTCTTCGCGAAGAGCTGCCAGCGCCCCATCGCAAAGGCGAAGAGTACCGCCGCGTCGGCGGCGGCGTCGCCGTGCCAGGAATTGCCCAT
Source organism: uncultured Alcaligenaceae bacterium (assembly GCA_964415375.1). Classification (GTDB taxonomy): domain Bacteria; phylum Pseudomonadota; class Gammaproteobacteria; order Burkholderiales; family Casimicrobiaceae; genus VBCG01. Next base: position 5,431 of record CAYQAF010000091.1, on the reverse strand, counting down.
CTGCGCGACGCGGATCGACTGCCGCAGCGACGCCTCGAGCTTCTCATAGAGTTGGTTCATGCGCGCCTGCAGCCGCTCGTCCTCGTTGACCAGCGCGTCGCCGATCAGCACCCGCGTCATCCCCGGGTTCTTCTCGGCGAAGGCGAGCAGCATGGCGACGATCTGCTCGGCCTGCGCGATGCCGTCGGCGGTCTCGGACTGGATCTTGTTCACCAGCGAGAACAGCGTCGTCTCGATGAACTCGATCAGGCCCTCGTACATCTGCGCCTTGCTCGCGAAGTGCCGGTAGAGCGCAGCCTCCGAGACGTCGAGTCGTCCCGCGAGCGCGGCGGTCGTGACCTTCTCGCCGCGCGGGTTCTCGAGCATCGCCGCGAGCATCTGCAGGATCTGGGCCCGGCGTTCGCCCGGTTTGGCCGCCATTGCTGGTCCCGAGGCTTGCCGCGCTAGGCGCGCGCGGGGGTGTCGTCGGCGCGGATCATCGTACCCACGCCCTGGTTGGTCAGCACCTCGAGCAGCAGCGCGTGCTCGACGCGTCCGTCGATCACGTGGCAGCTGCGCACGCCGTTCTTCACGGCGTCGAGCGCCGAGCCGATCTTGGGCAGCATGCCGCCGTGGATGGTGCCGTCCGCGAACAGCGCATCGATCTCGCTCGCGGTGAGGCCGGTCAGCAGCCGGCCGTCCTTGTCGAGCACGCCGGCCGTGTTGGTCATCAGCACGAGCTTCTCGGCGCGGAGCGTCTCGGCGAGCTTGCCGGCGACCAGGTCGGCATTGATGTTGTAGGCCTCGCCATCGCGGCCGACGCCGATCGGCGCCACCACCGGGATGAAGTCGCGCGAGTCGAGCAGCTGGATGATCTCGGCGTCGATGTGCTCGATCTCGCCGACGAAGCCGATGTCGACCGGCTCGCCCGTCTCCGAGCGGAGCATCAGCTTGCGCGCCTGGATGCACTTGCCGTCCTGGCCGGTCAGCCCCACCGCCTTGCCGCCGTGCTGGTTGATCAGCCCGACGATTTCCTGGTTCAGCTCGCCGAGCACCATCTCGACGACGTTCATCACGCGCTCGTCGGTGACGCGCATGCCCTGGCGGAACTCGCTCGGGATGCTCATCTTCTTGAGCAGGTCGCCGATCTGCGGGCCGCCGCCGTGCACGACCACGGGGTTCATGCCCACGAGCTTCAGCATCACGACGTCGCGAGCGAAGCCGGCCTTGAGGTTCGGCTCGGTCATCGCGTTGCCGCCGTACTTCACCACGATCACCTTGTCGTGAAAGCGCTGGATGTACGGCAGCGCCTCGGCGAGGATCTGCGCCTTGACGGCCGGACTCACCGCATCGGGGGTCATGGATTCGCGGCTTGACGTGAGGGAGCGTCGAATTGTACCGCGAACCGCATCCCCGCCACGGGCGCGCCCGCGCAGCCGAGTGAGCACTGACGCCCGCGGGACCGGCGAGGGCGCGCGGTAGCGAAGTTTGATATCGTTGACGCCATGACGTCCGCGCCGACGACTTCCGCGCCGCACGCGGCTCACGGGCGCCGATGATGCGGCTCGCGATCATCCGGCAGCGCTATACCCCGTTCGGCGGCGCCGAGCGCTTCGTCGAGGGCGCGCTCGAGGCGCTGCTCGAGCGCGACGTCGCCATCACCCTCTATACCCGCGAGTGGCCCGAGACGCGGCTCAAGCTCATCGAGCCGCACATCGTCGATCCTCCCTATGCCGGCAGCCTGTGGCGCGACATGGGCTTCGCCCGCGCCGTGGCGCGGGAAGTGGGCCGCGCGCACCTCGACCTCGTGCAGTCGCACGAGCGCGTGCTCTGCTGCGACGTCTACCGCGCCGGCGACGGCGTGCACGCGGTCTGGCTCGAGGAGCGGCTGCGGCACGCGTCCGCTCTGAAGCGCCTGTCCGTGCGCATCAACCCGTGGCATCGGTACACGCTCGGGATGGAGAAGAAGCTGTTCGCGAGCCCGTGGCTGCAGGCGGTCATCTGCAACTCGCGCATGGTGCGCGACGAGATCCGGCAGCACTTCGACGTGCCCGAGCAGAAGCTGCACGTCATCTACAACGCGGTCGACGCGGAAGCCTTCCACCCCGGCCTCGCCGAGCAACGCACCGCCGTCCGCACGAAGCTCGGGATCCCGGCCGAAGCGATCGTCCATCTGCTGGTCGGCTCCGGATTCGAGCGCAAGGGCGTGGCCACCGCGATCGAGGCGCTGGCGATGCTTGCCCCCCCGGCGCGTCTCGTCGTGGTCGGCAAGGACAAGCACCTCGACCGCTATCGCGCGCTTGCGCAGCGACGCGGCGTCGGTGACCGCGTCGTGCTGACCGGCCCGCAGGTCGACCCCAAGCCGTTCTACGGCGCGGCCGACACCTTCGTGCTGCCCACGCTCTACGATCCGCTGCCGAACGCGGCGCTGGAAGCCATGGCCTGCGGCCTGCCGGTGGTGACCACCACGAAGTCCGGAGCGGCCGAGCTCCTGCAGGAGCACGACGCCGGGCTCGTCTGCCGTGCAGGCGACGCCACCGGACTCGCCGCGCACATGCGTGCGCTTGCCGATCCCGCGCTGCGTGCCCGCCTCGGCGAGCGGGCACGTGCGGCCGTGCTGCCGCTGTCGCCGTCGGCGATGACGCTCTCGCTCGTGCTGCTCTACAAGGGGCTGCTCGAGGAGAGCGCGCGCCACCAGCGCAGCGACACGGCACGCAAGCTCGCGGCGCATCGCGTCGCGTGGGCCACGATGGCGAGCGCGCGGGCGGCAGCCGCCACCGCGCACGGCGCCGAGCGTGACGCGGGCGCACCCGTCGCACCGGACGCGGCACCCGGCAAGACCGACGACGCGCCGCCTGCACCGGACTCCCCGCGCCCGCCGGCGTGATCCGCGCCCGCCGACGCGATGGCCCCCGGCCTGCACCTCTACCGTCGCCTGCTCCGCTACGTCCGACCCTACGCGTGGGCGTTCGCGATCGCGTTCGCCGGCATGGTCATCGTCGCCGCGGGCGACCTGGTCATGGCGTGGCTCGTGATCCCCATCGTCCGCAACTTCGAGAATCCGGACCCGGGCCTGACCCGGTGGCTGCCGCTTGCCCTCGTCGGCGTGTTCGCGCTGCGCGGCATCGGTTCGTACATCGCCGAGTTCGGCATGTCGTGGACCGGGCACCGCGTGGTATTCGACCTGCGCCGGGCGCTGATCGACAAGCTGCTCAAGCTGCCCGCCTCCCACTACGAAGCGAACGCCTCCGGGGCCCTGCAGTCGAAGGTGACCTTCGACGCGCAGCAGCTCGCGGGCGCCGCGTCCAGCGCCATCACGATCGCGATCCGCAGCATGCTCACGATCGCCGCGAGCTTCGGCTGGATGCTCTGGCTCAACTGGCGGCTGACGCTGTTCACCCTGGTCGTGCTGCCCATCGTCGGCGTGGTGATCCGCTACTTCAGCCGCAGGTTGCGCCGTCTGGCGCGCGACATCCAGTCGCGCGTCGGTGCCCTCGCCCACGTGCTCGAGGAGATGATCTCCGGCCACCGCGCGGTGAGGGTGTTCGGCGGCGAGCGCTACGAGCGCGAGCGCGCGGTCGACGCGGCCAACAAGCTCCGCCAGTCGATGACCAAGCAGTCGTCGGCCGGGGCCGCGAGCGCGCCGATCACCCAGCTCCTCGCCGCCGTCGCCGTCGGATTCATCGTCTGGGCGGCGCTCGCGCAGAGCGAGACCGGCGCGCTCGACTTCGCAACCTTCGCCTCGTACACCGTGGCGCTGGTCACGCTGCTCGACCGGCTGCGCTCGCTCGGCGGGCTCAACGTCCACGTCCAGCGCGGCCTTGCCGCCGCCGAGAGCATCTTCGGGCTGCTCGACCGCGACGAGGAGCCGGACACCGGGACGGTCGTGCTGCCGCGCGCGCGCGGCGCGATCCGCTTCGACCGGGTGTCGCTCGCCTACGCCGGCACCGAGCGCGAGGCCATCTCCGACGTCTCGCTCACCGTCAAGCCCGGCGAGACCGTCGCACTGGTCGGCCCTTCCGGCAGCGGCAAGACCTCGCTCGTCACGCTGATTCCGCGCTTCTACGAGCCGTCGGCCGGGCGCCTGTTCATCGACGGGCACGACGTGACCACGCTCACGCGGGAGAGCCTGCGCGCCAGCATCGCACTGGTGTCGCAGGACGTGCTGCTGTTCGACGACACGATCGAGGCCAACATCGCCTACGGCACGATGGCGGGCGCACCGCACGCCGACGTCGAGCGCGCCGCCGCTGCCGCCCACGCGGCGGAGTTCGTCGCGGCGCTGCCGGACGGCTTCCGCACTGTCGTGGGTGAGCACGGTGTGCGGCTCTCCGGTGGGCAGCGGCAGCGCATCGCGATCGCACGCGCGATCCTCAAGAATGCCCCGATCCTGATCCTCGACGAGGCGACCTCCGCGCTCGACACCGAGTCGGAGCGCCACGTGCACGCCGCGCTCGACGAGCTGATGCGCGGGCGCACGACGCTGGTGATCGCGCACCGCCTCTCGACGGTCGAGCACGCCGACCGCATCGTCGTGCTCGACCAGGGCCACATCGTCGAGCACGGCACGCATGCCGACCTGGTCGCCCGCGACGGCCTCTACGCACGGTTGCACCGCATCCAGTTCGGTGCGGCGCCGGCGGAGGTCGAGTGAGCGCGGTGGGCGAAGCCCAGGACGACCGTGTGCGGCGGGCGAAGCCCAGGCCCGAAGGGTGCGTCGCCGCACGCGGGCGCTGCGACCGACGCTCGCCCGTCCGGTTCGTGGGCCGAGTGCAAGGAGGTCGGCCAAGGGCCCGTCGCCGCGCGATCGAGCCGGACCGACACCCGACGCGACCATGGCGCGACGGTGCAAGGAGGCCCGAGTGACGCGACCGCTCGCGATCGCGCACACCGAGGCCTCCAACGGCTGGGGCGGCCAGGAGATCCGCATCCTCGCCGAGGCGGCGGCGTTCCGTGCACGTGGCCACGACGTGCACGTGTACGCGGCAACGGGTGCGCGCATCGTCGCCGAGGCCGGCCGTTTCGGCGTGCCCGTGACGACGCTGCCGATCGGGCACAAGCGTCCGCGCGGGCTCGTGGCGCTCGTGCGCGCGCTCGCGCGCCGGCCGGTCGACATCGTCAACGCACACAGCTCGACCGACGCCTGGCTCTCGGCACTGGCCTGCCGCACGCTTTCGCTCACGGGTCGCGCGGCGCCGGTGCTGGTGCGCACGCGCCACGTGTCGGTGCCGGTGCCGAACGACGTCGCCACCCGCTGGCTGTACCGCACCGCGACTGCACGCGTCGTGACGACGGGTGAGCGGCTGCGCGAGCGGCTCGTCCGCGACAACGGGCTCGATCCGGCGCGCGTCGTGTCGGTGCCGACCGGCATCGACCCCGGCCGGTTCGAGGCCATGCCGCGTGCCGCCGCGCGGTCGCGCCTCGGCCTGCCGCCCGACGTGCCGCTCGTCGG
>CAYQAF010000090.1:0-7065 GCA_964415375.1 uncultured Alcaligenaceae bacterium | reverse complement strand
CGCTGCTGTATGCTTCAACGCGATGGCGACAATCGCCGTGTTCAACCAGAAGGGCGGGGTGGGCAAGACCACCACCGCGCTCAACCTCCTCGCGGGGATCGCGCAGGCCGGCGTGCGGCCGCTGGGGCTCGACTTCGACCCCCAGGCGCACCTGTCGCACGTCTTCGGGGTGCAGCCGCGCCTGGCCGACGACTCCGTCTACAGCTTCTTCGTGCGCCAGCGGCCGCTAGCCGACATCGCGGTGATCACGAGGAGCGGCGTGCCGATCTGTCCGGCGCACCTCGAGCTCGCCAAGCTCGACTCGCTGCTCGGCAAGGGCGTCAACGTGGTGACCCGGCTGCGATCGGCGCTGCACGGGCCCGAGCGGCCCGAGGGGCCGGTGGTGATCGACTGCTGCCCATTGATCAACGTGCTGTCGCTCAATGCGGTGTTCGCGTGCGACGTGCTGCTCGTGCCGGTGTCGGCGGACTACCTCTCGCTGCAGGGCGCGCGTGCGGTCGACCGTGCGCTCGACGCGCTGGAACCGGTGTTCAAGCACCGGCTGCCGCGACGCTACCTGCTCACGCGCTTCGACAGCCGCCGCCGCATGAGCGGCGAAGTGGCTGCCCGGATGGCCGAGATGCTGCGACCGGAGGAGATCTGCGCGACGCGCATCCGCGAAAGCGTGAAGCTGGCCGAAAGCCCGGCGCTTGCGCTCGACGTGTTCCGTCACGCGCCGGGAAGCCACGGGGCGCACGACTACCGCGCCCTGATCGAGGAGCTACAAGGTGCCGGTTTTCTGCGTTGACATCGTCGGCATGTTGGCCGCGGCGCCGCTGATCAGCCCGATGACCCCCTCGACGTCCAGCGTGTCGATGCGGCGCGGGACCGCCTGCTCGCGGCAGTCGATAATGTCGCAGTGGTGGTACATCTGGCGCAGCCGGCGCTCCGCATCGGGCTGCGTGGCCGCGATGATCGAGATGTTGTCGATGCGCTGGCCCGTCTTCGTACGGATCTGGAACCCGAACCGAATCATGCCGCCCCTCCCTTCCTCTCCACCGACGCCGCCGGCGGCAGGCGCGCCATTCGCGCGCCGCTTACAGCTCCGGGAATTGCATCGTACGCAAGACTCGTTCCGAACTCGGACGATGTGTGGATGACATCCGACGCGCGGCCCGAGTTGTCGTCAACAAGTATCACGCCGCCCGGGTGGATGCAAGGTCTATTGCGATCCTTGGCAGGAGTGAGCGCTCACACCGTTGCGATCGCACAACCCTTGGCAGGCGGCGTCTCCTCGGACATCTATCGCGTCGAGCTCGCCGGCGCGACGTTCTGCGTCAAGCGCGCCCTCCCCAAACTGAAGGTCGCCGCCGACTGGCGCGTGCCCGTATCGCGCAACCGGTACGAGATCGCGTGGATGCGCGTAGCCGCGGAAATCGTCCCGGGCGCAGCCCCGCGCGTGCTGGCCGAAGATGCCGAGGCCGGTGCGTTCGCCATGGAGTGGCTGCCGCCCGAGCGCTACCCGGTATGGAAGGAGCAGCTGGCGGGGGGCATCCTCGATCCGGCGGCCGCCGCGAGCATCGGCGACGTGCTCGGGCGCATCCACGCTGGTACCGCCGATCGCCAGGACATCGCCGCCCGGTTCCCGACCGGCGACCTGTTCCATGCGATCCGACTGGAGCCGTACCTCCTCGCGACCGCCCGGGCGCAACCGGCACTTTCCGCCCGGCTCACCGACCTCGCAGTGATTACGGCGGCCAACCGGCGTGTCCTCGTTCACGGCGATTTCAGCCCGAAGAACCTGCTGATCGGGCCGGACGGCCCGGTGGTGCTCGATGCCGAATGTGCCTGGTACGGCGACCCGGCGTTCGACTTGGCGTTCGTGCTCAACCACCTGTTGCTCAAGGGCGTGTGGAAGCGGCACTGGCGAGGCGGCTACCTGCACCTCTTCGAGCGCCTGGTCGGGGCATACCGCACCCACGTCGGCTGGGAACCGTGGCAGGCGCTCGACGCCCGCACCGCCGCGCTGCTGCCCGGGCTGCTGCTCGGCCGCGTCGACGGCAAGTCGCCGGTCGAGTACCTGACCGGCGGCAGCGACAAGGACGCCATTCGCGCCTTTGCACGCGAACATTTGACAAAACCGGTAGCAAGCGTCCGCGACATCGCGGATCATTGGCGTGACGGCCCGTGAACGGCATGCCCCGTATCGGGGTGCGCCGAAGAAGAAAGGGGCGCAATGATGGTCAACGGCGTTCATATAGCCGAGCGCGAGGTGTTCGCGCGGCGGATCGAGGAAATCGACGAGGAGCTCGTGCACCTGTCGGCGATCTGCAAGGTGAACCTGCTCGAAGGCGACAAGATCGAGCGCGTGATCCGCAACGATGCGTCGGTGTGCCACGCGTCCAATCCGAAGGCTTTCACCAAGATGCGCGAGCTCGTGATGCTGCACTACGCGGTGCGCACGCGGGCCGCCGAGGTAATCGGCGAGGCCGGGGCGCAGGCGATGATCGACGAGACCCTGAACCACATCAGGGAGCGCCTCGAGAAGCTCGGCGTGATCCACTGACCGCCGCGGATCACGAGCGCCGCAGCCGGCATCCCGGCGCCGCCGTCAGGCCCCCGCGAGCAGGCGCTCCGCGACCTCGACGAATCCTGCGCCCGACGCACGTTCCGTGACGAACGCCGGCGGCGTCGCGAGGCGGTCGAGGAACGCGCGCACGTTGGCCACGCCGACCGACAGCGGGAAGAACGCGAACATCGGCGCGTCGTTGCCCGAGTCGCCGACGAACACGAAGCGGTCGCGCTCGGCGTCGAGGTCGATCGCCAGCGCCTCGGCGAGGAAGCGGCGGGTCATGCCGAGCTTGTCGTACGCGCCGAACCAGCCGTTGACGTGGATCGAGCTCACCTTCGCGGTCATGCCCTCGGCCTCCATGATCGCGACGATGCGGTCCACGTCGGCACGCGGCAGCGGCGGCACGTCCTCGCAGTAGTCGATCGCGAGGTCGGCTTCCCGATACTGCTGGTCGGAGGCGAGCGCCGTCCCGGGCACCGCGGCGAGGATCCTCGTGCCGATGCCATCGAGTCGCGCGCGATTCGCCGCGCGCTCCGCGTCCGTCGCCACGAAGCGCCGGACGAGCCTGTGCGTCGCGGGATCATGGCGCATCCACAGCGCGCCGTTCTCGCCGACCACGCCGGACACGGGCCACATCCGGGCGATGTGGTCGCACCAGCCGGCCGGCCGCCCCGTGATCGGCACGACGACGAAGCCGGCCTCGTGGAGCCGCGCGAGCGCCGCATACGCTTCCGCGGTGAGCCGGCCGCCGGTGGTCAGCGTGTCGTCGATGTCCGCGAGCACCCCGCGCACGCGCACGCGCGCGGCCTCGGCAAGCGAGGCGAGCGGCCGCATGCGCGCGGGATCGCCCGTCGTCACGGCCGGGGCACCGGTTCGCGATACCACTTCGAAGCTGCCGCGGGCGGCCTCCAGTGACGCGCCGCCGGCAGCGCATCCTCGACCTCCGTGACGACCGACAGCATCGCGCGGTTCTCGGGCTTGAGCATGCGGTCCTGCACGGCCCGGTCGAGTTGGGCGAGGAAACCGTCGAAGAAGCCATCGACGTTGACGAGCACGACCGGCTTGTCGTGGATGCCGAGCTGGTCCCAGGTCAGCATCTCGCACAGCTCGTCGAAGGTCCCGAAGCCGCCGGGCAGCGCGATGAACGCGTCGGAGAGGCTCGCCATCAGCGCCTTGCGCTCGTGCATCGTCGTGACGACGTGCATCTCGGTCAATCCGGCGTGGCCGACCTCGCGCGCCATCAGCTCCTCGGTGATGACGCCGACCGCGCGGCCGCCGCCGGCGAGCACCGCCTCGGCGGCCTCGTTCATCAGGCCGACGCTGCCGCCGCCGTAGACCAGCGCGAGTCCCTCGCGGGCAAGGATCGCGCCGAGCGTGCGCGCCGCGTGCGCGTAGCTCGCGCGGGCACCCACGTTGGCGCCGCAGAACAGGCACACGCGCGCGACCGGCCGCGCGCCCGGGGCGGACGGCCTGTTCATCCGCCCAAGTGCGCAGCGAGTGCGTCGCGCCCCGCCGCGTCCATGCCGATGCCGGCCTTGGTACGCCGCCAGAGGACGTCGGCGGCGCTCTTCGCCCACTCCTCGCGCACGAACCAGTCGACCTCGCGCTCGCAGAGGCCATTGCCGAAGTCGCGTCCGAGATCCGCGGGCGTCTTCGCGTCGCCGAGTACGGCGGTCGCGCGCGAGCCGTGGCGGCGCCCAAGGTCGTCGAGGAGCGCCGGCGGCAGCCCCGGATAGCGCCGGCAGAGCTCGGCGATCCACGCGGCGCGATCGTGTCCCGGCATGTCGCCGCCCGGGAGCGTGTCGCCCTGGGTCCAGCGGCCGGGCATCGCCGGGAAGTGGGGCTTCAGCGCGGCGAGCGCCGCCTCGGCAAGCTTGCGGTAGGTGGTGAGCTTGCCGCCGTAGATCGACAGTACCGGCGGCTCGGTGCCCCCCGCGCCGCCATCGAGCTTCAACACGTAGTCGCGGGTGATCGACGAGGGGTCCGACTTGCCGTCGTCGTAGAGCGGCCGCACGCCGCTGAACGCCCACATCACGTCGCTCCGCGCGAGCGGGTGCTCGAGGTAGGTGTTGGTGATCTCGAGCAGGTACTCGATCTCGCCTTCTGAGATTTCCGGACGCTCGAACTCGGTCACCGCGACGTCGGTGGTACCGATCAGCGTGTATCGCCCGTGGAAGGGAATGACGAAGACGATGCGCTTGTCGGCGTTCTGCAGGATGTACGCGTGCTCCTCGGCGTGCACGCGCGGGACGACGATGTGGCTGCCCTTGACGTGCCGCACCGAGGCGTCGGTCGGCGCGCTCGACACGGTCTCGAGCACCTTCGCGACCCACGGGCCGCCGACGTTGACGATCGCCTTGGCGCGAACCTCCTCGGCCTTTCCGGACGGGTCGGACAGCCGCGCGCGCCAGACGCCGCCGTCGCGCGCCGCGCCGTCGAAACGCGTGCGGGTGCGAATTTCCGCGCCCTTGCCGCGCGCCGCCACGGCGGTCAGCACGACCAGCCGCGCGTCGTCGACGCGTGCGTCGGCGTAGACGAAGCCGGTGCGAAACCGGTCCTTGAGCCCGGCACCCCAGCGACTCGCAGAGAGGTCGACGGTGAACGACCGCGGCAGGCTCATCCGCCCGCCAATGCGGTCGTAGAGGAAGAGCCCGGCGCGGATCATCCACGCCGGACGCAAGTGCGGCTCGTGCGGCAGCACGAACGACAGCGGTTCGATCAGGTGCGGCGCCTGCGCGAGCAGCACCTCACGCTCAGCGAGCGATTCGGCGACCAGCCGGAACTCGTAGTGCTCGAGGTAGCGCAGCCCGCCGTGGATCAGCTTGGTGCTCCACTGCGAGGTCGCCGCAGCGAGGTCGTCCTGCTCGACCAGCAGCGTCGCGAGCCCGCGCCCGGCGGCGTCGCGCGCCACGCCGGCACCGTTGACGCCGCCCCCCACGACCAGGAGATCGTAGACCTTGTTGTTCGCCCCGCTCACTGGACTGCCCTCCGCGCTGACGCGCTTCGGGCCCGATTCGCCCTTGGGGCGGCCCTTCGGGCTCATGCGCGCTTCCCTCCGCCGCCATGATACCGCCGCCGCGAGACCGACCCCGGCACGTGCGACGGTGCGGTAGCATCCCGGGGCACACCCCACCGGATGTCCCGCGATGAACCTCGTTCCCGAGATCCAGGCCCTCGAATCGCAAATGCGCGACTGGCGCCACCACCTGCACGCGCACCCGGAAACCGCGTTCGAGGAAAGCGCCACCGCCGCGTTCGTCGCCGATAAGCTGACGCGCCTGGGCCTCGAGGTGCACACCGGCCTCGCCAAGACCGGCGTCGTCGGCGTGCTGCGCCATGGCACGGGCGAGCGCGCGATCGGCCTGCGTGCGGACCTCGATGCGCTCCACATCCAGGAAGCGTCCGGCGTGTCCTACCAGTCCTGTCATCCGGGGCGCATGCACGCCTGCGGCCACGACGGGCACACGACGATGCTGCTCGGCGCCGCGCAGGTGCTGGCGCAGCGAAGGAGCTTCGCGGGCACGGTGTACTTCATCTTCCAGCCCGCCGAGGAGAACGAGGGCGGCGGACGGGTGATGGTCGAGGAGGGCCTGTTCGACCGTTTCCCGATGGAGGCCGTCTACGGCCTGCACAACTGGCCGCGCAAGGCCCTCGGCACGTTCGCGACGCGCGAAGGCCCGCTGATGGGCGCCTACGACATCTTCGAGATCGTCGTCACGGGGAAGGGCGGTCACGCCGCGATGCCGTATGTCACGCGCGACCCGATGCTGTTCGCCGCGCACATGATCAATGCGCTGCAGACGATCGTCGCGCGCAACCTCCACCCGCAGGACGCCGGCGTCGTGTCGGTCACGCAGGTGCATGGCGGCGACACCTGGAACGTGATCCCCGAGCAGGTGGTGCTGCGCGGGACCGTGCGCACGTTCCGCCGCGAGGTGCAGGACCTCATCGAGTCGCGCATCCGCGGCCTCGCCGCCGGCGTCGCGTCAACGTTCGAGATGGCGGCCACCGTCCGCTACGAGCGGCGCTACCCGTCGACCATCAACACGGCCGCGGAGACGGCTCACGCCGTGCGCGCCGCCCGGTCGGTCGTCGGCGACGCGCAGGTCGAGACCGATCCGGTGCCCGAGCTCGGCAGCGAGGACTTCGCGTTCATGCTGCAGGCCAAGCGCGGCTGCTACGTCTGGATGGGCACGGGCGAGGGCGAGGACACGGTCAACGTGCACAACCCGCGCTACGACTTCAACGACCGTGCGCTCGCGATCGGCGGGTCCTATTGGGTCACGCTCGCGGAGCAGCAGCTGCCCTCGGACGCAATGCGGCAAGCCGGCTGAGCGCCGCGCGCCACCGCCAAGCCCTTCGGAGATTGCGCACATGACGATGGCACCGGCCTACCGCGACCTGACGCGCATCGTGTTCGGCGTGCTCCTGATCGGCGCGCTGCTCGCCGGCGTCTTCTGGGTGATGAAGCCCTTCCTGCTGGCGCTCGTCTGGGCGTCGATGATCGTCGTCGC
>CAYQAF010000089.1:2879-7066 GCA_964415375.1 uncultured Alcaligenaceae bacterium | reverse complement strand
TTCGGCGGCGTCGGGAACGCGCGCGGCGAGCCGTGCCGACATCTCGGCGATCCACGGCGCGACGTCGTCGCGGTTCGCGTAATCGGGCGGCACCGGGCGGTCCGAGATCGCCCGCGACAGCACCGTGGCGACCGACGGTGCGAGCGCTTCCTCGGCCTGTGCGCCGGCGTGGGCCGACAGCGGCGCGCACGCGAGCGCGAGCGCGAGGACCGCGCCCCGCCACCGCCGCCGCAAGTTGCACTGTCCGCCCACGCTGTGCCCGGTCCGCTTCGCCTACTGCCGCGCCGCGTCGATCCGCTGCCGCAGGAATGCGGCGATGTCCGCGACGGGCACGGGCGTGGCTGCAGTATCGCGCCGACCCTGGTACTCGAGCTTGCCGTCCTTCAGGCCCCGCTCGCCGATCGTCACGCGGTGCGGGATCCCGACCAGTTCCAGGTCCGCGAACATGACGCCCGGGCGCTCGCCGCGGTCGTCGAGCAGCACCTCGACGCCGGCCGCCTCGAGCTCGTCGTGGAGCCGGTCGGCGGCTTCGCGCACCGCCTCGTTGCGGTCGTAGCCGATCGGGGCGATCGCGACGGCGAACGGCGCCATCGCCTCCGGCCAGACGATGCCGCGCGCGTCGTGGTTCTGCTCGATCGCCGCCGCGACGACGCGCGTGACGCCGATGCCGTAGCAGCCCATCTCGATCGGCTTCGCCTCGCCCTTCGCGTCGAGGTAGCTCGCACCCATGTCCTGCGAATAGCGCGTGCCGAGCGCGAACACGTGCCCGACCTCGATGCCGCGCAGGATCTCGAGCGTGCCGCGGCCGTCGGGCGAGGGGTCGCCGTCGACGACGTTGCGCAGGTCGGCGACGAGGTCGGGCTCGCGGCAGTCGCGGCCGAAGTTGACGCCCGCGAGGTGGAAGTCCTTCTCGTTCGCGCCGCAGACGAAGTCGCCCATTACCGCGACCGAGCGGTCGACGATCAGGGGCACGTCCGCCGGCAGGCCCACGGGTCCGAGGTAGCCCGGCGGACAGCCGGTGGCCGCGACGATCTCGGCGTCGGACGACCAGCGCCATCCGGAGAAGCCGGACAGCTTGCCGATCTTCACTTCGTTGCCCATGTGGTCGCCGCGCACGAGCAGCATGTGCACCTGGTCCTCGACCGTCGCCATCAGGCACTTGACGCTCCGCGCGAGCGGCAGCCTGAGGAGCTTCGTGACTTCCTCGCAAGTGGACTGGCCTGGTGTCGGCACCTTCCGCATGGCCTCGGCGGGTGCCGGACGCGGGCCCGGCGGGGCGACGCCTTCCGCCTGCTCGATGTTCGCCGCGTACTGCGACTGCGGGCACCAGGCGATCGCATCCTCGCCGGAGTCGGCGAGCACCTGGAACTCGTGCGAGGCGAAGCCGCCGATGGCGCCGGTGTCGGCCTCGACCGCGCGGAACCTGAGCCCGAGGCGCGTGAAGATCCGCGCGTAGGCGTCGTACATCGCCTGGTAGCTCTTCATCAGCGCGTCGCGGTCGACGTCGAACGAGTAGGCGTCCTTCATCAGGAACTCGCGCCCGCGCATCACGCCGAACCGGGGCCGGATCTCGTCGCGGAACTTGACCTGGATCTGGTAGAGGTTCACCGGCAGCTGGCGGTAGCTGCGGATGTCCTTGCGCACGACGTCGGTGATCACTTCCTCGTGCGTCGGGCCGAACAGGAAGTCGCGCTCGTGGCGGTCGTGGATCTTGAGGAGCTGCGGGCCGAACTTGTCCCAGCGGCCGGTCTCCTGCCACAGTTCCGCGGGCACCACGTGCGGCATGTAGACCTCCACCGCCCCCGCGCGGTTCATTTCCTCGCGGACGATGGCCTCCACCTTGCGCAGCGTGACGAGGCCAAGCGGCATCCACGTGTAGATGCCGGCCGAGACCTTCTTGATCATGCCCGCGCGGAGCATGAGCTTCTGGCTCGCGACGTCCGCCTCGGCGGGGGCTTCCTTCAGCGTGGAGAGATAGAACCGCGAGACGCGCATCGGCCGGGGGTGGAGTGGCAAACCGTTGATTTTACCCCAGAAATCCCCGCGGCCTCGCCGCGGGTAGCCGGACGCGGCGCAGCGCTAGCCGCGGGGGATCGGCGGCGTCGGCTTCTTCGGCTGCTTGGGCTTCTTCGGTTCCTTGCGCTGCTTGTCGCGATTGCCCATGGCGGATTCCCCTTTCGTGCGGTTGGCGCCGGCGCTGTGACGCGCCTGCGCTCGCGATGGTAGCAACATTGTCCCCGTCGCGGGGGCGTCCCATCCCCCCCACGTTGGACGCTACGTGTCGCGTGGCCCGGGCGCGACCGGCATCGGCAAGGCGGGCCGGGCGCACTGGTCGACGAGCTTCAGGAACGACCGGTAGGCGAAGCCCGCCTGCTCGGAGAGGCCGATCTCGCAGGTGCGCGACGACGCGTAGCCCCGCGCGCAGCCCGTGGGCAGCGATGCCTTGAGATGCCGCAGCGCGTGCTCGTTGAGCTCCGGGCGGGTGAAGCCCTTCTCGCCGGCGAATCCGCAGCACTGCACGGCGTCGACCGTGACCACCTGGTCGGTGCATGCGCGCATTACGTCGACGAGTGCATCGGCGAGGCCCATCTTGCGCACGCTGCAGACCGGATGCACGGCGACCGGGCCGGTCACGCGGTCGATCGCGACCGCGGGCAGCACCCGGTCGCGCACGAAGGCGATGGCGTCCTGCACCTCGAGCCGGCCGGCGAGGAAGCGCCGCATCCGGTAGGCGCAGGGGCTGGTGTCGAACACGATGGGCAGGCGGCCGCCTTCGCTCGCGTCGCGAAGTGCCGCCTCGAGCTCGGCGGACTTCGCGTCGGCGGCCTCAATGAGTCCCTTCGACTCGAACGGCTGTCCGCAGCAGAGCCCGTCCATCCGGGCCGGATAGACGACGTCGAAGCCGGCCTTGCCAAACAGGCGCTCCGCCGTGACCGGCAGCGGCTCGGTGTCGTCGTCACCGCGCTGCGCGCCCATGTTGCGGGCGGCGCAGCTCGGGAAGTAGACAATGCGATCACGCGTGGTCGACGGGCGCACCGGCGGGGCCGTGAAGCGTACCGGCCGCGGGAACGCCGGCGACCACTTCGGCATCGCGCCGCCGGTGAGCTTGCGCAATCCCGCGAGCGAGCGCGTCATCACGCCGGTGCCGACCAGCGCGTGGGCCGCGTCCGCCGCGGCGAGCCCGAGCCGCACGCCCGTGGAGAGGGCGCCGTAGTTCCGCGCGGCGAGATCGGCGACGCGCCGCGCCGTCGGCCCGGCACGGCGGCCCCGCAGGCTCTTGATCAGCACGCCGGTCTCGATGCCCACCGGGCAGGCCGTTGCGCACAGCCCGCACGCGGCGCACGTCTCGATGCCGTGGTAGTCGTAGAGCTCGCGCATCGCACGCAGCATCGGGGCCGCTGCGGCGTCGCGCTCGAGCGCGGCGATCGCTCGCCAGCCGACGATGCGCTGGCGCGGCGACAGCGTCAGGCCGCGCGACGGGCACTTCGGCTCGCAGAAGCCGCACTCGATGCACTTGTCCACCAGCGGGTCGGCGGCGGGCAGCGGCTTCAGGTTCCTGAGGTGCGCTTCCGGGTCGTCGTTCAGGATCACGCCGGGGTTGAGCAGGCCCTGCGGGTCGAACAGCCGCTTGATCGCGCGCATCAGCAGGACGGCGTCGCGCCCCCACTCGAGCTCGACGAACGGCGCGATGTTGCGGCCGGTACCGTGCTCGGCCTTGAGCGAGCCGTCGTACTTCTCCACCACCATCCGGCACAGCGCGTCCATGAAGCCGCGATAGCGGGCGACCTCCGCCGCGTCGTCGAAGTCCTGGGTGAACACGAAGTGCAGGTTGCCCTCGAGCGCGTGGCCGAAGATGATCGCGCGGTCGTAGCCGTGCGCGTGCAGCAGCCGCTGCAGGTCGAGCGTGGCCTCGGCGAGCCGCGGCACGGGGAAGGCGACGTCCTCGATGATCACGGTCGTCCCGGTCTCGCGCATCGCGCCCACCGAGGGGAACATGCCCTTGCGCACCGCCCAGAAGCCCGCGCACTCGGCCGCGTCCCGCGAGAAGCGCGCCGGCGCGGCCGTATTGAGACCCGTCAGTGCCCGCTCGATCACCTCGATCTGGAGGTCGAGCGTCGCGGCGTCGCCGGCACGCGTCTCCACGAGCAGCGCCGCGCCATCCGCGGGGAGTGCCGCGAGGCCTTCCG
>CAYQAF010000089.1:0-2869 GCA_964415375.1 uncultured Alcaligenaceae bacterium | reverse complement strand
CAAAACCGATCCGATTGCCGAGACGGAAGCGTTCTCGACCGACCGCAGGGCCGCGCGATCGGCTAGCTCGGCCGCGTCGACCGGGCCGCCCTTGATCGCCGTGACGGCGCGGCAGGCGGTCTCGAGGTCGTCGAACAGGATCAGCGCGCTGGCCTTGTGCGGGTGCTCGGGTACCGTGCGATACGTGAGCTCCGCGACGAAGCCGAGCGTTCCCTCCGAGCCGATCATCATGTGCGCGAGGATGTCCAGCGGATCCTCGAAGTCGACGAGCGCGTTGAGGCTGTAGCCGGTGGTGTTCTTCATCCGGAACTTGTGCCGGATGCGCGCGGCGAGCGTGGCATCGCCGCGCGCCGACTGCGCGAGCACGCCGAGTTCACGCAGCAGGGTGCCGTGCGACTGCGCGAACTGCGCGCGGCTGGCCGGGTCGCCGGTGTCGACGACGCCGCCGTCGGCGAGCACCACCCGCATCGAGTGCAGCGTGTTGTAGCTGTTCTGTGCGGTGCCGCAGCACATGCCGCTCGCGTTGTTGGCGGCGATGCCACCGATCATCGCGCTGTCGATCGAAGCGGGGTCGGGGCCGATCTTCCGCGCATGCGCGGCGAGCCTGCCGTTCGCGACCGCGCCGATGACGCCGGGGCCGAGCGTGATCGTCGTGCCGTCGGCGGCGACGTCGCAGCGCTGCCAGCCGTCGCCCATCACCATCAGTACCGAGTCGCTCACCGCCTGGCCGGAGAGGCTCGTGCCCGCGGCGCGGAACGTCACGGGCGTGCCGAGCGCCGCGCATTCCCCGAGCACGCGCACCACCTCGTCCTCGCGCTCGACGACCACGACGAGCTTCGGCACGAGGCGGTAGAAGCTGGCATCGGCGCCCCAGGCCAGGAGGCGCAGCGGATCGGTGACGAGACGCGCGCGAGGCAGGTGCGCCGACAGCCGCCGATGCAGCTCGTCCCACGGCGCAGGCACCCCATCGGCAGCGGCGATCGCAGGGCGCGGCGTGCCCGAGTGTGTCCCTGTGCTTTCCGCTTCGTGGCGTTGCATCGCGATGGCACTCCCTTCCGCGTCTGCTGCACGCGCCGAGGGCGCCCTCGCGGACGCCCTCGCGCGTGATGCGGGCCGTGGCGGGCCCGCGCGACCGGTCGGTGGGTCCTAGCGGACCACGATGACCGGGATCTTGCTGTGCGTCAGCACTTTCTGCGTCTCGCTGCCGAGGAGCAGCGCCGAGACGCCACGCCGGCCGTGCGAGGCCATGACGATCGCGTCGGCCTTGGACTTCTTCGCGGCGGCGAGGATCGCTTCCCACGGCGCGGGGGCGATCGTGTGGATCGTCGCGCACTCGAGCCCGCCGGCCTCGGCCTTCTGGGCGATCGCCGACAGGATCTTCTCGGCTTCCTGGGTCGCGAGCGCCGCGTATTCCTTCTTCGACACCGGCTCGTAGACGACGCCGTCGGCGTACGCGGGCAACGGGTAGTCGGGAGATGCGTAGAACACGGTCAACTTCGCACCGAGCGCCTGGGCGAGCGCGATCGCGTGCGTGACCGCCTTCTGGGAGAGCTTGGATCCGTCGGTGGCGACCAAGATGTGCTTGTACATGCGTTCTCCTTCTCGTGGGAGTTCCTGCGGATTTCATCGTATGCCTCGTGACGACGGGCGCGTTGATGGAAGTCAACCCGGTTGCCGGAAATCAAACAACCCTGCCGTTTGCCTTGACCCTGCGGGCATCCGTTGCCTAGATTGACGCCATGCCGGCGACCGCGCGTAGCCCGGCGGCGACCGACGTCGTGCGGGCTGCCGCATCCGAGGCGTCCACCTGTTACCACTGCGGCCTGCCGAACCCGCCCGGCCGGCGGTGGCAGGCCGAGCTCATGGGCGCGGAGCGCGCGTTCTGCTGCGCCGGGTGCCTCGCCGTCGCCCAAACGATCCGCGCCGCCGGACTCGACGGCTTCTACGCCGCGCGCACCGCAGCACTCGCGCGGCCCGACGAGCGTGCCCACGACGACGAATGGGTCCGCCATGACGAGTCGGCGGCGGCGGCCGGACTCGTGCGCGAACTGCCCGAGGGCCGGATCGAGGCGTCGCTGCTGCTCGAGGGCCTCACCTGCGGCGCGTGCGTGTGGCTGATCGAATCCTGGCTCGCCCGCCAGCCGGGGGTGGAGCGCGCGCAGGTGAACTTCGCGACGCGCCGCGCGACGGTCGCCTGGCGCCGCGACGAGACGCGGCTGTCGGCGGTGCTGCGCGCCGTGGCGGCGATCGGCTACCGCGCGCACCCTTACGACCCGGCGCGCCGCGAGGCGCTCGCCAAGGGCGAGCGCCGCTCGCTGCTGCTGCGCATGTCGGTGGCGCTGCTCGGCATGATGCAGGTGATGATGCTCGCCCTGCCGACGTACGTGAGCGCCGACGGCGTCGCGCCCGAGCACCAGGCGCTGCTCGACTGGGCGAGCTTCACGCTGACGCTGCCGGTGCTGTTCTACTCGGCGGCGCCGTTCTTCCGTGGTGCGTGGCGGGACTTGCGCATGCGCCGCCTGGGGATGGACGTGCCGGTCGCGCTCGGGCTCGTGGCGGCCTTCGCGGCGAGCGCCTGGTCGACGTTCGGCGGCGGCGGCCCCGTCTATTACGACTCGGTGACGATGTTCGTCGCCCTGCTGCTCGTCGCGCGTTACGTCGAGCTGGTCGCGAGACACCGCGCGGGCGAGGCGATCGAGGGCGTGGCGCGTGCACGGCCGGCGCTGGCGGAGCGGCTGCCGGGCTTTCCCGCCGACGCGATTCCCGAGAGCGTCGCCGCCGCCAGTCTCTTGGCCGGCGAGCACGTGCTGGTGCGGCCAGGGGCGACGGTACCCGTCGACGGCGGCGTCGCCGAGGGACACTCGCACGT
>CAYQAF010000088.1:0-7083 GCA_964415375.1 uncultured Alcaligenaceae bacterium | reverse complement strand
CACCCGGTGGCTCGCCCGGTGATCGGCAGCCGAGCGAACATCCGGCGGCTGACGCGCGCCGATCTGGTGGCGCATGTGCAGCGCCAGTTCACGGGGACCAATACCGTCGTCGGGGTCGCCGGCGACGTCGATCCCGAACGGGTCGTCGCCGCGGCGCAGGACGCGTTTGGCGACATGCCCCGCGGTGCCGACAACCGCATCGCCGCGCCCGACTTTGTCGGCGGCATCCACTCGCGCCGGCTGACCGGCAGCAGCCAGACGCATGCCGTGCTCGGTTTCCCGACCCCCGCGTTGCCGGGCGAGCACCACGCGTTCGTCGTGGCCGCCGCCCTGTTCGGCGAAGGCATGAGCTCGCCGCTGCTCGACCGGCTGCGCGAGCGGCGCGGCCTCGTCTACCACGCGGATTGCTCGACCGACGTCAGGGACTCCTACGGACAGTTCGTCATCGAGGCGTCGACCGGTCCGGAGCACCTCGGCGAGTACTTTGCCGAGGTCACCCGGTTGCTGCGGGAACACGTCGAGGCCACCGATGCCGTCGGACTCGAGCGCGCGCGCAACCAGATCGCCGTCCGCCGCCTGGGTGTGCAGGAAGTGCCCGCGCAGCGGCTCGAGCATGCGGCACTCGACCTGTTCGCCCTGGGTCGCGTGCGCCCCCGCGACGAGCTTCTCGCGGGCATTGCCGCGGTGACCCCATCGCAGGTGCGCGGGGCATTTGCGCAGATGCTCGACGCCGGTGCCGCCGTGGGGTTGGCGGGCAGGATTGCCAGGGGCGAAGAGGACCGGATTGCCCGGCTGCTCGCGCTGCGCGCGACTGAAGCGTAGCGACTCGACACGGCCGCCTCCGGCCGCAGGGCGGAAATTCACCTACGCTTGCCCGTTCGCATGCGCAATCACACAAGACTCGTCGCCCTCGACCTCGGCTCCTCGTTCATCAAGGGCGCGGTGCTCGACCTCGACGCGCTCGCCATCCGCCACGTCGAGCGCGTGCCGTTCCCGGATCCCATCCAGGGACTGGCCGCCGGCTTTCGCGAGTTCGACCCCCGGCAGATCGTCAGTGCGACGCGGGCCGTGCTGGAGCGCCTGCTGCAGCATGCGCCGGACGCCGAGGGCCTCGTGATGTGCGGCCAGCTGCACGGCATGGTGCTGGCCGATGAGCGCGGCAACGCCGTCTCCAACGCGATCAACTGGCAGGACCAGCGTGCGCTGCAACCGTTTCCGGGCGGCGGAGGCAGCTATTTCGATGAGATCAACCGGAGACTGGGCACGGAGGATCGACGTCGCCTCGGCAACGAAGCGCGCCCCGGCGTTCCGCTCTGCCATCTCTTCTGGCTCGCACAGAACGAGCGGCTGCCGCGCGAGCGCGCCGTCGTCGCCGCGATCCCCGATCTCGTCGTCGCCAGCCTCTGCGGCAGTACGCCAAGGACGGATGTGACGCACGCCTACGGCCACGGTGCGCTCGACGTCGAGACGCTGGACTGGCACCGCGTCGCCATCGAGAGACTCGGGCTCGCGCGGGTGCGCTGGCCCGAGATCGTCCCGCAGGGCACCGTGGTGGGCGAGGTTCCCGTCGGCTCGCGCCGGCTGCCGATCTATGCCCCCGTCGGCGACTACCAGTGCTCCCAGGTCGGGGCCTTCCTCGACGACGGCGAGCTGTCGGTCAACGTCTCCACCGGCTCGGCCGTGATTCGGTTGGCGCGCGGGTGCGAGTTCGGCGACTTCCAGACGCGTCCGTATTTCGACGGCCGCTTTCTCAGGACGATCACGCACATTCCCGGTGGCCGGGCGCTCAACGCGCTGGTTCGCCTGCTGGGCGAGCTCGCCGAAGCGCAGGGCCATCGCCTGCGCGATCCGTGGAAGTACATCCTCGCCGAGGCCGAGCGGGCGGGTGCGACCGACCTGCACGTCGACCCCGCCTTCTACTTCAGCGCGATGGGCGAGCGCGGCAGCCTCACGAACGTGCACGAGGACAACCTGACCGTCGGGCACCTCTTCCGCGCAGCCTTCACCGGCATGGCGGACAACTACGCGCGCTGTGCACTGCGCATCGCGCCGCAGAGGGACTGGGCCCGACTGGTGTTCTCGGGAGGCGTGGCACTCAGGACCGCGCTGCTGCGGCAGCTCGTCTGCGACCGGCTGGGGCAGGCCCATCGCCTCGCGGCCTCGGAGGAGGACACACTGCTCGGGCTGCTGGTCCTCGCGCTCCGCTTCACCGGCGCCCAGCCGACGGTCGCCGACGGCATCGCCTTCGTCCGGGAGCGCTATCGCGCGTAGCACTGACCTGCGGCGTATCGGCAGCAGCAAGGCGACTTCGTGTTGCACCCGGGGCCCGGCGCCCTGGCTAGTCGAACACGTGCTGATTCCGGCGGTGTCGGGCGATGAAGTCCCAGTCGTAGGTGACGCCGAGCCCCGGCCCGGTGGGCACGGGCACCGTGCCATCGGCATCCACGCAGTCGAGCTGGTCCGAATAGCCGCAGGCATAGACGGGCGGCACGGCGTTCGGGCAGTCCGGACCGACCAACGCCACCTCGTAGTAGTTGGTGTTGCGCAGCGCCGCCATGAGGTGCCGGTGCGCAGGGCCGCAGGCGTGGATCTCGGCGTCGAGCCCCAGCGCCTCGGCGAGGTGCGCGATCTTCAGCGACCCGGTAATGCCCATGTCGTACTCCGGATCGACACGCAGGAAGTCGGTACCGCCGGCCAGCACGAAGTCGGCCTTCGGCTCGACGCCCCGGACGTGCTCGGTCATGAGCAGCGGCGTCCGGATGAGCTCGCGCAGGCGCTTGTGCGCGAACGCGGAGGTCCCGCCGTCGCGGAACGGATCCTCGTACCAGAAGTAGTTCGCCTCGTCGCAGGCCCGGCCGACGTAGAGCGCGTCCGCGAACGTGCGCAGCTCGCACGCCGGGTCGAGCATCAGCGTCATCCGGTCGCCGACGTGGCGCGCCACGTGGAGCACGTTCTCGGCCTCCTCGCGCGCGTTGCCGTCGTTCCACCCGTGCACCTTGAACGCGCGGTAGCCGAGCGCGTGGCACTGCTCCGCAAAGTCCGCGAACGCTTCCTTGCTCGAGAGGCCGCCGGCCCGGTCGCCGTGGTAGGTGCTGGCGTACGCCGGCAGGCGCTTGCGGTAGCCTCCCAGCAACTCGGCGATCGATGCACCGTAGTGCTTTCCCGCCCAGTCCCACAGCGCGATGTCGATCGGGCCGTGGCCCATGTGGTCGAACTGCCGGATGTCACGCTTCAGGTCCTCGTAGATCGCGATCCGCTCGCGTGCGTCTTTGCCCACCAGGCGCGGGCAGAGCATGAGCGTCTGGCCCAGCGACGAGCGCGTGGCGACCCAGTGGGTGACGTACTCGCCGCGGCCCCCGTCGGCGGTGTGGATCGCGATCGCGTACTTGGCGAGGTCAACCGACGCGCCCCGCTTGAACGTGATCGACTGAGCCTGGCCGTCGCGCGCGAGGTTTCTCGCCTCGAATTCGAATTCGTCGACTTCGATCCGGGTGATCCTGCTCATCGCTCGTCTCCGTGAGTGTTGTCGTCGGCGGACCGGGCCGGCATTCCTCCGCGCGGCCGAGCCGGGACATGGCGCCGGGAATCGGCTACGATTCTGCACGATCCTATTCCCGCGCAGAGCATCCTCGCCGTTCCGGGCCGGGACTGTCGCGCGCAAACCGAGGAGGAACACGATGAGGTCGCTTACCAGAACGCTCGCCCGCGCAGGCATCGCCGCGTCGCTGCTGGCATTTGCGCTTGGCGCACAGGCCCAGACCACGCTGCGCTTCGGTCACGCCAACAACCCGGGCGAGATCGCCTACGACCTGTTCGCCGAGTTCGCCGACAACGTCACGAAGAAGTCCGGCGGCCAGCTCACGGTGCGCGTCTTCCCGTCGGAGCAGCTCGGCAAGGAGGTCGATCTCGTGCAGCAGGTGAAGTCCGGTGCCCTGGACATCACCGCCCCGTCGATGGCGGCGAGCAGCACCCTGGTGCCGGCCTTCGAGATGCCCAGCGCGCCGTTCCTGTGGCGCGACTGGAAGGAAGCCGAGGCGGTCATCCGGGGCCCGGCGATGGATGCGCAGTTCAACGAGCTGCGGGACAAGCACAACATCCTGCCGCTGTCGAAGATCTGGTACTGGGGCTGGCGCAACTTCACGTTCACCTCCAAGGAGGTGCGCAAGCCCGAGGACATGGCGGGTCTCAAGATCCGGGTGCCGGAGTCGCCGGTGTGGGTCGAGATGGTGCGCGGATTCGGCGCTTCGCCGACGCCGATCCCGTTCGGCGAGGTGTACACGGCACTCCAGCAGAAGACGGTCGACGGCCAGGAGAACCCGATCCCGACCATCTTCTCGCGCAAGTTCTACGAGGTCCAGGGCTACCTGACGATGAGCCGGCACATGCTCCAGAACAACATGATGCTCATCAACAGGGCGAGCTTCGAGAAGCTCTCGCCCGCGCTGCAGAAGCTGCTCCTCGACGAGGCGGCGGCAGTCTCGGCGAAGAACACACAGCTGCAGCAGGCTCGCGAGGCGTCGATGCTCGAAGACATCCGCAAGTCCGGCAAGACAAAGGTGATCGACAACCCTGATCGCGATGCCTTCGCCGCCAAGATGGCCGCCGTGTACCCGAAGCTCGAGGCACGCTGGGGTGTAGACCACTGGAAGAAGATGCGCAGCGAGATCGACAAGGTTCGCGGCAAGTGATTCGCCGTCTCGACGACGCTCTTGCCCGTATCGAGGACTGGCTGCTGATCGCCGGGACCGCGACGATCGCGGTCCTGGTCGGCCTGGGCGTCGTCATGCGCTACGTGTTCAACGACCCGCTCACCTGGGCCGAGGAGTTCGTCGTCACCCTGTTCGTCTGGTCGATCATGCTGGGCATCCCGGCGGCGTTGCGCAGCAACATGCACATCCGCATCGACGCGCTGATCCTGCGGCTGTCGCCGCTGGGGCGCCGCGTCGCCGGTGTGCTCGCGTGTGTCGCCGGGGCGGCGATCGTCGGCTTCGCGATCTATGCTGGAGTCCGCCACGCGAGCGGGGTCTGGTCCAGCCTGACGCCCATGCTCGGCTTCTCGATGGGCTGGATCTTCGTCTCGCTTCCGATCGGCTTCGTGCTGCTGCTGCTGCACGCGGTCCGGATGTTCCTCGATGGCGGGCCGGAGAGCGTGTTCCGCAACGCCACCGAGCTCGTCGTCGACGACGCCGCCACGCGTTGAGGCGTCCTGTAGCGTGCTGACGATCCTGCTGCTGGTCTTCCTGGGCCTGCTGCTGATCGGCGTGCCGATCGGGCTGGCGATGCTGGGCTCGGCCATGCTGGTGATCGGCATCGAGGGCATTCCCCTTTCGGTCGTCGCGCAGCGGGTCGCGACGGGGGTGCAGTCGTTCCCGCTGCTGGCGATTCCGCTGTTCACCCTCGCCGGCGCCCTGATGAACGAGTCGGGGATCAGCGAGCGCCTGTTCGGCTTCACGCGCGCGTTCGTCGGGCACATCCGCGGCGGCCTCGCCCAGACGGCCATCGTCGGCAACGTGTTCCTGTCCGGCATCACCGGCTCGTCGGTCGCGGACTGCGCCGCGACCTCCCGCCTCTTCGTGCCGCAGCTCGTCAAGGCCGGCTACGGCCGCGGATTCGCTGCCGCGGTGTGCGCGGCGGCGGCGACGCTGGGGCCGATCATTCCACCGTCGATCCTGATGGTGATCTACGCTTGGCAGGCGAACGTTTCGCTGGGCGACCTCTTCATTGCCGGCCTGATCCCCGGCGTCGTGATGGCCGGCGCGATGATGGCGGCGATCTCCTGGGTGGCGCACAAGCGCGGCTTCCCCAAGGACGAGCGGTTCAGCGGAGCGCGCCTGTGGCAGGAGTTCCGCCGCGCATTCTGGGCGCTGGCGATGCCGGTGCTGATCCTCGTCGGCTTTCGCATGGGCGTGTTCACGGCCACCGAGATCGCCGCGGTGGCGGCGGCGTACGCCTTCGTGGTCGGACTGGTGATCTACCGCACGCTGTCCTTTGCCAAGCTTCCGGCGATCCTGCTTGCAACCGCCAAGGAGACGGCGACGATCCTGGTGATCGCGGCGTGCGCGGCTCCGTTCGGCTGGATCCTCGGCATCGAGGAGGCTCCGCAGAAAGTCACGGCCCTGCTTACGTCCATCACCAACGAGCCGTGGGCGATCCTGCTCATCCTGAACATCGTGCTGCTGATCGCCGGCATGTTCATGGAGACGCTCGCGATCATGATCATCCTGGTGCCGATTCTGCTGCCACTGCTCAACGCGGTGGGCATCGACCTCGTGCACTTCGGCATCGTGCTCCTCGTGAACCTGGTGATCGGCCAGATCACCCCGCCGGTCGGCGTGCTGATGTTCGTGGCAAGCGCGGTGTCGCGCACCCACCTCGGCCAGATCGCGCGCGAGATCTGGCTGTTCGTCGGGGCGCTGGTGGCCGCGCTGGCCGTGATCACCTACCTGCCCGAGCTGTCGCTGTGGCTCCCGCAGGTGCTGAACCGCTGAGGGCGCGCGATCGACGAGCCGGGCGCGGCAGCGGCGCGTCCGGTGGGCATCAACGCGCCCGCAATACCCGCTCGACCGGCCGCAGCTCGTGCAGGTTCTGGCGCAGGTAGTCGACTGCGACGCGGCGCTTCTCGAGCCCGCGGATCGAGCCGTTGCCGGAGCGTTGCGGCGCGTCGGTCACCGGCAGCACCGCGGCGAGGCGGTGGTAGATGCCGCGCCAGTTCGACCGCACGGTCTCGGTCGAGAGCCCGAGCTTGTCGGCAATCGACTGGTCGGAAGCGCCATCGAGGGCACGCAGCGCGACGCGCTGTTCGGCCGGCGTGAGCCGGAGTCGCGGTGCGGGCGGATCGAACATCTGCGTCGCCATGCTCATCGCGCCCGGAGGCAGTTCCGCGCGGGTCAGGCGCAGCATGCGCGACCTGCACGCCGGGCCGAGAAACCCGGTGCCCGCGCGCTCCGAGAAGTCGTGGAGCAGCCGGTAGCCTCCCGCGCGCAGGTAGTCGGCGACCACGTCCTCGAACACCTCGTAGTAGATCGCCCGCAGCCGGTAGCCGCCGTAGAAGTGTACGAACGCCTGCGGCGCGAGCTTGCGCAG
>CAYQAF010000087.1:0-7085 GCA_964415375.1 uncultured Alcaligenaceae bacterium | reverse complement strand
GGCGCGTGGACCTGAAGAGCGGCGGCTACCTGATCATCGACCAGACCGAGGCGCTCACCACGATCGACGTCAACACCGGCGGCTTCGTCGGCGGCCGCAGCTTCGACGACACGATCTTCAAGACCAACCTCGAGGCGGCGCAGGTGATCGCGCGGCAGCTGCGGCTGCGCAACCTCGGCGGCATCATCATCATCGACTTCATCGACATGGAGAACGCCGACCACCGCACGGCGGTGCTGGCGGAGCTGAACCGCGCGCTGGAGAAGGACCGCACCCGGCTCACGGTCAACGGCTTTACGCAGCTGGGCCTCGTCGAGATGACGCGCAAACGCACGCGCGAGTCGCTCGCGCACATCCTGTGCGAGGCGTGTCCCATCTGCGCGGGCCGCGGCGCGCTCAAGACCGCGCAGACGGTCTGCTACGAGATCCTGCGCGAGATCGTGCGCGAGTCGAAGCAGTTCAACGCGCGCGAGTTCCGCATCCTCGCGTCGCAGTCGGTGATCGACATGTTCCTCGACGAGGAGTCGCAGAGCCTCGCGCAGCTGGGCGACTTCATCGGCAAGCCGATCTCGCTGCAGGTCGAGTCGCTCTACACGCAGGAGCAGTACGACATCATTCTCATCTAGAAGTGGGGTCAGACTCGACTTTCCCGAAAGTCGAGTCTGACCCTACTTTCGCCACTACTTTCGCCACCTTCGGGGTCTGACCCCACTTTCGGGTCCCACTTTCGGGATGACGGCAGAACGGCCCTCGCTGTGGTCGCGCATCAAGGCCCGCATCGCCGGCTGGTTCGGCGCTCCCGCGCCCTTCGGCCGCTGGGTGAAGGGCGGTGCGTTCTCCATCCACGGCGTCGTCGGGACGCAGCCGTTGCTGATCCCCCGCCGCCGCTTCCGCCTCTACGTGCCGCGCGGTTGGGCGCGCGACACGCCGGTGCCGCTCCTCGCGCTGATCCACGGCTGCCAGCAAACCGCCGAGGAGTTCGCGCAGGGATCGCGCGTCGAGGCGCTGGCCGACCGTGTCGGCGCGCTGGTGCTGATGCCGCGCCAGAAAGGTACCGCCAATCCGTACCGCTGCTGGAACTGGTTCGACAGGCGCACCGCCGACGGCAAGGGCGAGGCCGCGATCGTCGCCGCCATGATTGGCGACGTGCTGCGACGCTACCGTGCCGATCGCGGCCGGCATATCGTCCGGCGCGGGTCTCGCCGCGATCCTCGGCGTGCGCTTTCCCGCGCTGGTGCGCGGCGTCGTCGTGCATTCCGGAATCGCCTGCGGCGCCGCGGCGTCGGCGTTCACCGCGCTCACCGTGATGAAACGCGGACCCGAGACGGACGTCGCCGGCATTGCAGCGGACGCACGCCGCGCGTCCGGCACCGACGCGCCGGTGCGGCTCCTCGTCGTGCAGGGACGCGACGATGCCGTCGTCGCGTCACGCAACGCGGAGGCGCTCGCACGGCAGTACTTGGCGCTGAACGGCGTCGACGTCCCCGGCGGCGCGGCGACGACGCTGCCACCGCCCGACCGCGACGATCGCGACGCCACCGATCCCGCGCACGTGGTGCGCGTGCGCGAGTGGTCGCGCGACGGCCGCCCGCTGGTGCGCCTGGTCGAGGTCGAACGCCTCGGCCACGCCTGGAGCGGTGGCGACGCCGCGCTGCCGTACAACGATGCCGCTGCGCCCGACGCCACTGCCATGCTCGAGGCGTGGCTGGCGCTTGCCTGACGCCCGAGGATCCCAGCCGATGACGCCCCTCGCCGAACCCGATCACCTGGTCCTGGCCGCCGCCACACTCGCGCAGGGCATCGAGTACGTGAGCGCGCTCACCGGCGTGGCGCCCCGGCCGGGCGGCAGGCACGTCGCGATGGGCACGCACAACGCGCTGCTCAAGCTCGGCGAGCGCTTCTACCTCGAGATCCTCGCGATCGACCCCGACGGCGCCAGGCCCGCGCGCCCCCGGTGGTTCGACCTGGACAGTGGCGACCTCCAGGTCGACCTGCTGGAGCGTCCGCGGCTCGTGCATTGGGTCGCGCGCACCCGCGACCTCGAGCGCGCGGTGGCCAAGTGCGGCTACGAGACCGGGCCGATGCTGCCCTTCGAGCGCGGCGCCTACCGCTGGCGGATCACGGTCCCCGACGACGGTCGCCGTCCCGGACGCGGCGTGCTGCCGACGCTGATCGGGTGGGACGTGCCGGAGCACCCGGCCGATGCGCTGCCGGCGAGCGGCGTGACCCTCGCGCAGCTCGCCGCCTCGCACCCGGATCCGACGCCGGTGCGCCGCTCGCTCGCGAGTCTCGGCCTCCAAGAGGCAATCGCGGTGACCTTCGACCGCGAAGCGCGCCTCGCCGCGATGCTGCGCACGCCGCGGGGGCTGGTCGCGCTCTGACGGGAACTCAGCGCGCCGCGGCTTTCGCCGCTGCGGCACGCGCGACGGCGAGCCGGCGCTCGTAGACCGCGATCACCTGCGCGCCGAGCAGCAGCACGATCGCAGCGATCTCGAGCGAGAGCAGGATCGCGATCGTGGTCGCGAACGCCCCGTAGACGACGCTCACCTGCGACAGCGTGCCGAAGTACCAGACCAGCGCGTGACGCATCGCCTCCCACAGGAGGCCCGCGACGATGCCGCCGAGCAGCGCGTGCCGCCACGACAGCCGTCCGACCGGCATCACCAGGTAGATCGCGGAGAGGAGCAGGATCTCGCCGGCCAAGCCGATCCCGTAAAGCAACCCCGAGGACACCCCGCCCAGCTTGTGCGGCGCGCCGAACAGCAGGACCTCGTGCGCGGCGAGCGCCTGCAGCGCGCCCGAGACGAGCGTCACCACGAGCAGCCCGATGCCGAGGACGAGGATGAAGCTGTAGGGAATCACCGCGGAGATCAGCCAGTGGCGCTTCGTCGTGCGCACGCGGTGGTGGAAGATCACCGCCATTGCGCTCTCCAGCGCGCCGAACGCGAGCGAGCTGAACACCAGCAGCGAGACGAGCAGGATGCCGCTGATCGCCACGCCATCGGCGAGGAACGCCGAGAGCGTCGACACCACGGCGTTGCCGGTCGCCGGGGCGACCAGTTCGATGTAGCGATCCAGCGTCAAGAGGAGCTCGTCGCGGCTCACCACGAAGGACAGCGCGAACACGAGCAGGATCAGCAGCGGGACGATCGACAGCAGCGTGTTGTAGGCGACCGCGCCCGCGAGCAGCAGTCCCTGATTGCGGCCGAATTCGCGCAGCACCTCGCGCGCGAAGCCCAAGGGGTGCCGCGCGATCGAAAATCCGGCATGCGCACGCATGTGCCGAATCTTATGCCTCGGCGGACATTGGCGCGAGCCGCCGAATTCCACTCCGCGACCGCACGGCATGCGGATGGTGCGTCCGGTGCACCCCCTTGGCCAGCGACCGCGAACGTCGGACTGCGCGAGGCTTGATCGCCCTCAAGAAGGCCGCTCTTGGCCGGTGGATGATGAAATCATGACCCGTCCCGCCCGAGCCATGGGCGAGCAGGCCTTCCCGCAACGGAGGCGATCGCGATGACGGACACCCCCACAAACGCCCCCGCGGCGCCGGTCGAACGCGGCCGCCGCGAGTTCCTGCGCAAGGCCGCGGCCACAGGCGCGGCCGCGAGCCTCGGGCCGTTCGTCCACCCGCGCCCTGCGCGGGCGGCACGAACCCTGCGCATCATGCAGTGGCACCACTTCGTGCTGAGCTACGACAACTGGTTCCACGATACGTACGTGAAGGAGTGGGGCCAGGCCAACGACGTTGAGGTGATCCTCGACCGGGTGGCATTCCCGTCGCTGCCCTTGCGTGCCGAGGCCGAGGCGGCTGCGCAGAAGGGCCACGACCTGTTCATGTTCACGAGCCCTCCGGCCATCTTCGAGGACGACGTCATCGACCACGGCGAGATCTACCAGGAGTGCGAACGCAAGTTCGGCAAGCCCATCGACCTTGCGATCCGCAGCACCTACAACCCGAAGACGAAGAAGTATTTCGGCTTCGCGGACAGCTACGTGCCCGATCCGGTCAACTACCGCAAGGACCTGTGGGACGGCGTCGGTGTTGCCCCGACGACCTGGGACGACATCCTCCGCGGCGGGCGGCTGATCAAGCAGAAGCTCAGCATCCCGGTCGGCATCGGCCTCTCGCCGGAGATCGACTCGGGCATGGCGTTGCGTGCGATCCTCTACTCGTTCGGCGGGTCCGAGCAGGACGCGAACGGCAACCTCGCGCTGAAGTCGAAGCCGACGCTGCAGGCGCTGCGCTACGTCAAGGCGCTCTACCAGGACGCGATGACCCCCGAGGTGCTGACCTGGGACTCGGCGTCGAACAACAACGCGATGCTGGGCGGCCGCGCCTCGCTCGCGCTCAACGCGATATCGCTCACCCGTACCGGCGAGAACCAGCAACTGCCCGTGACCGATCGCATCCTGCTCGCCCGCGCCGCGCGCGGACCGGCGCGGGCCGTCGGGCTCCCCCACATGATGAACGTCTACGTGATCTGGAAGTTCGCAAGCAACGTTGCCGACGCGAAGAAGTTCCTTGTCGACTACGTCGGCAACTTCCGCCACGGTTTCGCTGCCGGAGGCTATTACAACTTCCCGAGCTTCCCCGGGACCGTACCCGAGCTGAAGAAGCTGATCGCCAGCGACGCGAAGGCGAGCCCGCCGAACAAGTACGCGGTCCTGGACGACGTCCTCAGCTGGACTGCCAACGTCGGGTACCCCGGCTACACGAACGCGGCCATCGACGAGATCTTCTACGGCTGGGTGCTGAACGAGATGTTCGCCAAGGCCGCCACCGGCGCGGAGACGCCGGAGCGTGCGCTCGACATCGCGCACGCGCAGTGCGAGAAGGTGTGGGCGAAGTGGCGCGCCCGCGGCAAGATCTGAGGCGACCGATCAGTTCGGGGTCGACAGCGCGAACAGCCCGCGGTCGTTGACCCACAGGTAGTCGGCGCTCTTCTCGGCACTCCCTACGGTGGTGCGGTACACGTAGCCGCAGGACTCCCGATTGCCGAGCGAGCGCATGCGCTCGCACACCTGGTCACCGACGGTCCGGCTCGTGCCGACGTCGGATCCGAACGGGCCGCGCAGCGTGACGTTGCCATCCGCCGTGCGGTCGACCAGATAGCGCTGGTAGGTCCGGGTGTCGGTTGCGTTCAGCGTGCGGCCGAACAGCACCGCGCGGATCTCGTCGCCGCCGAGCCGGCTCGCGTCCGCGGCCTGGAAACCGTAGGGAAGCTCAGGGATCCCGGCGCGGCGGAAGCCCTCGACGTGGTGTTCGATGTCGCGCTGCAGTGCGTACAGCCCGATGCGCCGCAGACGCAGCAGGTTCTCGCCCGGGACGATGCCGAGAATGCCGAGGGCCTCATTCCTCGCGTCCTCGACGCGGCCGGCGTACGCGTACGCCGGTACCAGGTACCAGAGGAACAGCGACGCCCGCGGTTGCCGCTTCAGCCCTTGCTCCAGGCTTGCCACCGCTTCGGCGTAGCGCCGGTTGTCGAACAGGATCTTGCCTTGGAAGAGGTCGTAGTGCGGCGGCGGCTTGGGATTGAGCCGATACGCCTTTGCCATGATCTTCAGCGCCTCCTCGTGGCGTCCGATCTTGGTCAGGATGTAGGCGTGCGCGACGTGGCCATCGGCGTTGTTCGGGTCCAGGTCGACAGCGTTGGCGGCCGCCGCGACGGCGGCGTCGATCTTGTCGTCGGCGTGCAGGATCAGCGCGAGCACGGTGTAGGCCGAGGGCAGCTTGGGCTCCAGCGCAAGCGCCTTCAGGATCGAGTCGAGCGCCTGCTCGCGGGCCGCGATCACCGAGCGGTTGGGCACGATGTACGCGACGCGCCAGGCGTAGTGGCTGGCGAGCGCGTGGCCGATGTAGGCGCGGGCGAAGCCCGGGTCGCGCTTGATCGCCTCCTCGTACATCAGTAGCGCGGTGTTGAGCTCCTCCGGGTAGCTTATCGAGAAGCTGTGCAGCGTCTGCTGGCCGCGCAGGTAGAACTCGTGCGCCGTCAGGTCGTCGGTGTAGCGGGTCTTGAGCCGCGCCTTCTCGCCTTCCGAGAGCTGGACCGAAAGCGCCTCGACGATCTGCTGCGTGACGAGGTCCTGCAGCTTGAAGATGTCCTTGTAGTCGCGGTCGTAGCGGTCCGCCCACACGTGCCTGCCAGTCGTCGCGTCGGTGAGCTGCGCGTTGATGCGGATCCGTCCTTCGGCGCGGCGCACGCTGCCCTCGAGCACGTAGCGGACGCCGAGCTCCTCGGCGACCTGCTGCACCTTGACCGGCTTCTTCTTGTAGGTGAACACCGAGTTGCGGGCGATCACGAACAGCCCCGAGATCTTCGACAGGTCCGTGATGAGGTCGTCGGTGATGCCGTCGGCGAAGTAGTCCTCGGCGGTGTCACCGGAGAGGTTGTCGAACGGCAGCACGGCGATCGACGGCTTTTCGGGAAGCGGGAAGGCCATGCGGCCGGGCGCGGCCCGTTCGACCGACGGCGCGGCCACCTGTCCGGGCACCACGGCAGGCGCGGCCACCGGAGGCGCCCACGGGCGCCACCAGGCGAGGCCCGCGCCGATGACAAGCACCAGCACCGCTGCCGACATCGCGAGCCGCTGCGCACGCGGCGAGAAGCGCCGATGCCGCGCCGGCTTCCCGGCCGTCGGCGCCGCCGCATCGACGAGCCGGTACACGCGGACGGAGTGCGGGATGTTCTTGAGCCGTTTCTCGCCCAGGTCCTCGAAGCCCAGCTCGACCTTGCCTTCGATCTGGCCGTAGACGTAGCCGGAGACATTGACGCTGCCAGGCTCGGCGATCTCCTGCAATCGTGCCGCGACATTGACGCCATCGCCGTAGATGTCGTCACCGTCGACGATGACGTCGCCGACGTTGATGCCGATGCGGTAGGTGACCCAGCGATCTTCGGGAACCGTGGCGTTGCGCGCGGCGCTGTCGCGCTGGAAGTCGGCCGCGAACCGGACCGCGTCGACGACGCTGTCGAACTCCATCAGCACGCCGTCGCCGAGCAGCTTGACCACCCGCCCGCGATACTCCACCGCCTTTGGCTCGAACAGCTCCCTGACGTCGGCGCGCACCCGCGCGTAGGTCC
>CAYQAF010000086.1:0-7135 GCA_964415375.1 uncultured Alcaligenaceae bacterium | reverse complement strand
CTCGATCGCCGTGGCAAAGTCGACGTCGTGCTTCGCGATCGCGATGCGCGCGCGCTCCAGCACCTGAAACGCGGCGTGCCCCTCGTTGCTGTGCCAGACGGTCGGCTGATGCCCGAGCGCGACGAGCGCGCGCACGCCACCGACGCCGAGCACGATCTCCTGCTCGAGGCGCGTCTTGCGGTCGCCGCCGTAGAGCCGGTGCGCGATGCCGCGGTCGGCGTCGCTGTTGCCCGGGACGTCCGTGTCGAGCATGTAGAGCCGCACGTGGCCGACCTTCGCCTGCCAGACCTTGACGCGTACCACCCGGCCCGGCAGCTCGACGTCGACGAAGATCTCGGTGCCGGCGGCATCGTGCACCGGCTGGATCGGCAGCGCGTCGAAGTCGGCGTCGAAGTAGGTGGCCTGCTGGTTGCCGTCGCCGTCGATCGTCTGCGTGAAGTAGCCCTGCCGGTAGAGCAGGCCGACGGCGACGAAGGGCAGGCCGCGGTCGCTGGCCGCCTTGCAGTGGTCCCCGGCGAGGATGCCGAGGCCGCCGGAGTAGATCGGGAGGCTCTCGTGGAACCCGAACTCGGCGCAGAAGTAGGCGATCAGGTCGTCGGGGCCGAACTCGTCGACCTCGCCCCGCCGCACGCCGGTGCTGATGTACGTGTCGTAGGCCGACAACACGCGGTTCAGGTTGGTGAGGTAGACCGAATCCTCGGCGGCGCTGTCGAGCCGCGCCTGGTCGACCTGCTGCAACAGTCCCTTCGGGCTCTGGTTGACCGCGTGCCAGAGCGCGGGGTCGAGGCGCGAGAACAGGTTGCGCGCGGGCCGGTCCCACGAGTACCAGAGGTCGTCCGCGAGCTCCGAGAGGCGGGACAGCGCCTTCGGCAGGCGCGGGGTCACTTCGACGGTGTAGTGGGTGCCTTCGGACATGCTTGTTCCGGTCTTGCCAGCCTGGGCCGGCGATCTGCGGATTTTTTCACACTTCGCGCAGAAGAACCCGCGTGACCGACGAGGTGCACCATCGCGGGGCGCCGCGCCGGGACGTGTACGCAACAATGGCGGGCGGCCCGCGATCGCGTCCAAGCACGGTTCGCGGTGCCGCGGTCGCGGCCGGTCACGCGTGCGCCACCCCACTGTGCACCCTGCGCTAGACTTGGTGCACGTTGCGGACACCGCGGAGCATGGGCCATGGTCAATCGCATCCGGATCGGCGCGGCGCGGCTCGGCGGCGCGCTGGCGCTCGCGGCGGTGGCGACGCTCGCGTGCGCGGCCGACGCGCCGCAGTCGCCCGAGCCGTACTTCGCGCACTCCGACTTCGCCGGGCTCGCGCTCTCACCGTCGGGCAAGTACGTGGGCGCGCTCGTGCCGGTGCGCGGGCGGCTCGCGCTCGCGGTGCTCGAGCTCGACACCCGGACGCCGAAGCCGGTCGCGCGCGTCGACGGCGAGGACATCCGCTGGTTCGCGTGGGCGAACGACGACCGGCTCGTGTTCACCACGATCGACCTGCAGGCGGGGCTGGGGGAGCAGCGCGTCGGCGGCCTGTACGCGGTGAACCGCGACGGCAGCGATTTCAGGATCATCGACGGGCCGGGCGGCCGCTACACGCGCTTCCACTCGACGCTAGACGACGGCAGCAGCGACATCCTGGCGACCGCCAATGACCGCAATGCCGACTTCCCCGACCTCGTCCGCGTCAATACGGTGACCGGTCGCGCGAACCTCATCACCTTCGAGCGCCCAGGGGACTCCGTGGCCTGGGTCGCCGACCGCGCCGGCGTGGCGCGCGGCGTGGTGACGGTGGAGAAGGGCACGATCCAGCGCTCGTGGTGGCGGCCCGCGGCCGACGCGAAGTGGCAGCTGATCGGCGAGTACCGATACGGCGAGCCCGGCATCGTTCCGGTGGCGTTCGACGGCGACGGCAGCATGATCGTGGCGTCGAACATCGGGCGCGACACCGCCGCACTCTACCGTTTCGACGCCGCGAAGAACGCGCCGGGCGAGCTGCTCGCCGCGCACCCGCACGTCGATCTGACGTCGGGTCTCGTCTACGACCGCCGCGCGAAGCGCATCGTCGGCCTGCGCTACGAGGGCGCGCGGCCCGGCTACGCATGGTTCGACGACGAATGGGCGCGGATCGCGGCGAGCGTGGACAAGGCGCTGCCGGGAAGGCATCACGACCTGTCGCGCGGGGGCAACCGGCTGCTGGTCCGTTCGTCCTCCGATGTCGATCCGGGCGCCTGGCACCTCTACGACCTCGACGCACGGCGGCTGGAGTTCGTCGCCGCGGAGCGCAAGGCGATCACGCCGGAGGCGATGCCGAGGCGCGAGCCCGTCCGCTATCCCGCGCGCGACGGCCTGGAAATCCCTGCCTACGTGACGCTGCCGCCGGGACGCGAGGCCAAGGCGCTGCCGCTCGTGCTCTATGTGCACGGCGGTCCGTGGGTGCGCGGCGCCACGTGGCACTGGCGCGACGAGCCGGCCTTCCTCGCGGCGCAGGGCTACGCCGTGCTCGAGCCGGAGTTTCGCGGCAGCACGGGCTTCGGTCGCCGGCTGTTCCAGGCGGGTTGGAAGCAGTGGGGTCGCGCGATGCAGGACGACCTCCTGGACGGCATCGACTGGCTGGCGAAGCGCGGCACGATCGATCCATCGCGCGTGTGCATCATGGGCGCGAGCTACGGCGGCTACGCGGTGATGATGGGGCTCGCCCGCGATCCCGAGCGGTACCGCTGCGGCATCAACTACCTCGGCGTGACCGACATCATGCTCATGTTCGACGTGACCTGGTCGGACATGAGCGACACGGACTTCCTGCGCTACAACGCGAAGGAGCTGATCGGCGATCCCGAGCGCGACGCCGCGCAGTTTCGCGCGACGTCACCGCTCGCCAACGCGGCGAAGGTCCGCGCGCCGGTGCTGATGGCCTACGGCGGCGCCGACCGTCGGGTGCCGGTCGTCCACGGCGAGCGCATGCGCGACGCGCTCATGAACAACGGCGTGCGCGTCGACTGGGTGGTCTACGGGGACGAAGGGCACGGCTTCCTGCGCGAAGCGAACCGCTTCGACTTCTACGGGCGCGTCGCGAAGTTCCTCGGCGAGCACCTGAAGCCGTAGCGCGCCGCCTCGTATCGGGTGCGTGCCTAGCGCCAGCTGCGGCGGAAGTTGAGCGCGATGCCGCTCGACGTCCCGGCAAAGGCGGCCACCGTGAAGAAGCGCGACAGCACGTATTCGATGCGCAGCGCCTGGGTGGCGATCGTGAGCCCCTGGTCGTAGGCGATGTAGAGCCGGTCGGTAAGCCGCTTGCCGACGGTGACGACCTGTCCTTCCAGTGCGTCGGCGCCGGCGCCGGACGCCCGCTGGCCGACCGTGAACTCGTCGAGGCCGATCGACTGTGCGACGCTCTGCGTCAGCGACACGCCGCCGCGGCCGATCAGCGCCGCGGTCGCCGCCGAGAGCGCTGCCGCCTCCTTCGCCGACGCGCTGCCCGAGGGCCCGCCGGTGAGCAGCCACGACAGCTTCTCGCTGTCGGGCACCGGCGGCCGGGAGGTGAGACGCACGATCGGCGCGCGCACGTTGCCCGTGATCTCGACGCCGGCCTCGACCGCGAGGTTCCTGCGCAGCGCGACGATGTCGAGCGAGGGATTGGCGAGCGGCCCGTCGAAGATCACCCGGCCGCGATCGATGTCAAGCCGCTGGCCGAAGGCCCAGTACGTGCCGCGCACCGTGCGGATCGTGCCGCGGCCCTCGAGCACGCCGCCGGCGCGCGACGTCAGCTTGAGACGCCCGGAGAGGCGCGTGTCGAGGCCCTCGCCGGCGAAGCGCAGGTCGCGCCCGAGGTCGAGCGCGAGGTCGAGCTCGAGCGGCATGTCGCCGATCGCGACGTCGGCGGGTCGCGCGCGCGCGGGCCGCGGGCGCCCGACGACGACGATGTCCTCGGCGAGCGTCGTGTCCGCGGCCGACCGGTATTCGAAGTTGCCCTCGTCGGCCTTGAGCTCGCCGCGCACCACGAGTCGCCGGCCCACGGCGGCGAGCGTACCCTCGCCGTCGACGACCACGCGCATGTCCGGTCGATTGAGCGCCCGGAAGTCCTCGGCGCGCCACGTGATGCGCGAGCCCTCGCCGGCGCCGCCGCCGTCGCGCGGCAGCGCGATCGTGCCGCTCGCAGCGAAGCGCCCGCTGCCGCCGGTGATCTCGAATTCCTCGAGTGCAAGCCCTTCGGGCCCGCTGGCGATGCGCAGCCGACCATCACGCCAGTTGATGCCGTACTGTGGCATGTCGAGCCGGAGCCCGTAGCCGACGAGCTGGCCGGCGAGCACGGGCTTGCCGAGCACGCCGCTCACGTTGACCTGGGCGATCGCCTGGCCCTGCATGCGCGCGGCGGTGCCGAGCCACGGCTGCAGTGCGGCGAGCGAGGGGAGGTGCGCGCGCACCGAAGCGGTCAGCGGCGCCGACGCCGTGAACGGATGCCGGCTGCCCGCCGGCGCGTTCACCACGAAATCGACGAGCGTGCTGCCCGCCAGCTTCGCACGCAGCTCGCCCGTGCCGGTCAGGCGAGGGCCGTCGAGGCGTGCATCGACGACCAGCGTCTCGAACCCGAGCGCGATCCGCGAGGCGCCTTCGCTGCCGGGATCGTCGACGTACACGTCGCCGCCTTCGCGGGCGATGCGTATCGTGCCGCGCCAGTCGGGCGCGGACGTGACGTCCCACGCGCCGCCCAGCGTGAGGTCGCTCCGCCATCCGGACTCGATGCCGGCCTGCCGGACCAGCGGGGCGACCGGCAGGCCACGGAATCGTCCGCGGGTCGCGAGTGCACCGCCGCTCCACTCCAGCTTGTCGATCTCGAGTTGAGCACCCCCGGAATCGAACTTCGCCGGCCCGACGGACACGCGGTTGGCCGCGACTTCGATCGCGACCGGCGCGGCGAGTGCGAGTGGCGCGATGCCGCTTGCGTCGCGCACGGCGAGCGACTCCACGCGGCCACGCCATTCGATGCGCCCCGTCGCCGTGGCGAGCGCGCCCGCGAGGCGGCCCTCGACACGTCCCTGCTCGGTCGTCGCATCGAGCGTCAGCGTGTGCGCCGCCCGGGTGCCGGCGAGGCGTCCGCGCGCGCTTGCCACGGCCCCGGCAGGCGTGCGCGCGCCGGTGGCGGCGAATTCGAGCGTGTCCACGGCGATCCCGTCGAGGCGCGGGGGCAGGAACGGTGCGGCGACGAACGCGGTGCCGTCGACGGCGAGCGTGGCGAAGGCGTAATCGGGACCCGCCGCGAGCTTCTCGCCCTGGGCGACGAGCGCGATCGAGACGCCGCGATCGGTGGTCTCGACGGTCGCACGCCCGTCGATCGCGCCGGCGAGCGGGCGCGGCGCACCCCGCAGAAGGGGCGACAACTCCTCCAGTCGCTTCGACGCCAGCGCGATCGCGAGCCGGTCGCCGGGCCGGCCATAGCCTCCGTCGGCACGCAGCGTCGTCGTGCCGAGCGTCACGTCGGCGGTGAGCGAAGCGACGTCCGTGCGCGTGAACCGCCCCTGTGCCCGACCCTGCGCGGGAAGCCCGGCGAGCCGGCTTCCGGTTGCCACGGCGACCTCGGCCTCGATCGCGAGGGGCGCGAGCGTGCCGCGGGCGGTCGCCGTGCCGTCGAGCGTGCCCGCGGGAAACCGGCCGAAGCGGGAGGGATCGAAGCGTCGCATGCGCGCGTCGATCGAGAAGGTCTTGGCCGCGTCGAGCGCGATGCGGCCGCTGCCCGTGGCCTCCCCGCCCCGGGCCGCGGCGACGAGCCTCGAGGCGACGATTTCGCGGCCATCGTAGCGCGCGTCGAACGCAAGCCGCAGGTCGTCCTGGCGCACGTCGCCGCGCACCACCTGGACGTCCTGCTGCAGGTCGGCATCGAGCGAGCCGGCGAGCCTTGTGCGCGCGAGCGCGCCGTGGAGCACGGCAAGGTCGAGGTTGCGGATCGCGAGTTGCCAGCGGCTCCTTCCGGTGCGTACGTCGATCGAGCCGTTGCCGCTGGCCGACGCGCCGTCGACGAACCTCGCGGCGAGTCCCTCGAGCGCCAGCATGTCGCCTTCGAGCGTCGCGTTCGCGCGCACCTCGGCGACGGGCACGCGCGAGGCATCGAGCGGCCCGGGCATGGCGTTCTTCGCTTCGATCGTACCCGTGTAGCCGCCTCGCGCCGGCTCGGCCGTGACCGTCACGTCGAGCAGCGTCGCGGGCCAACCCGACCCGAGCTGCGCGAGGTCGATCGCGGTCGCGCCGGCACGCGCCTCGACCAGCGGCTCGGCGGCGAACGGCGCGAGCCGCGCGCGCGCCGTGGCGGCGATGTCCATGACCTTGCCCCGCGCGTCGACGTCCAGCGCCAGGAGATTGCCGCCGAGCGTCGCCTCGACGCGACCTCGCGGGTGGGGCGCGTCCAGCGTGAGGCTGGCGCTTCCGCCCACCGTGAACGGTGGTGACGCGCCGACCTCGATCGCGCCGGTCAGCGTCGCGCCCGACGCACGCACCTCGAGGTCGCGCACCCGGTGGCCGTCGGCGTCGCCCGCATACGACAGCGACACGTGGTCGAGCGTGCCCTGGCGCGCCCCCGCCTTCCAGTCGACGCGCCCGATCAGGATCCCGGCGATGTCGATCGGCAGCGGCAGCGCGAGCGATGCCGGGACGGGCGTGTCCCGCGCCTCTCCCGGCGGCATTTCGACCTCGACACGCCTCGCGGCGACGCGCGGCAGGACGAGGCGCGACTCGAGCAGCGCACGCGGCGAGAGGGCGATCTCGACGTCCTCCGCGACGACACGCGTCGTGCCGTCGCGAAAGTGGAGCCGATCCAAGTGCATCGTGCCGAACACCGATCCGCGCGCGCCTTCGTACGCGAATCGACCGCCGGAGCGCTCGACCGCATAGTCGAGCATAGCCACGACCGCGCGGCTCGACGCCACGTACGCGGCGCCGAGCACGAGCAGGGCGACGACGGCGATCGCGGCCGCGGCGGCGATGGCGATCGCACGCCGGGGCTGCTGCGTTGACCGAGGCGGGTCGTCGCTCATCTCAGAAGGACAATCCTACGGAGAAATGGATCCGCCACTTGCTCGTTTCCTCACCGTAGGCGACGTCGAGCCGGAATGGGCCGATCGGCGTGGCGATCCGCGTGCGGCTGGTCACCGCGAGC
>CAYQAF010000085.1:0-7160 GCA_964415375.1 uncultured Alcaligenaceae bacterium | reverse complement strand
CGATCCGCCGTTTCGTCCTGCCGCGGCCGATCGCCTCGGTCCCGTCGACGAGCACATCGAGCGTCCGGCCGATCTTTGCGGCGAGCTTCGCGGTGCTGATGCGCGATTGCACGTCCATGAAGTGCAGGCGCCGCTCCTCCTGGAGCTCGGGCGCCACCGGGTCGGGCAGCGCGTTCGCCGCGGCCCCTTCGACCGGCGAGTAGGCGAAGCAGCCGACCCGGTCGAGCTGCGCTTCCTCCAGGAATGCGATGAGTTCCTCGAACTCGGCGTCCGTCTCGCCGGGGAAGCCGACGATGAACGTGCTGCGGATCGCGAGGTCTGGCTTGGCGGCGCGCCAGGCGCGCACCCGGTCGAGCACCTTCTCGGGCGCCGCCGGCCGCTTCATCAGCTTCAGGATGCGCGGGCTCGCGTGCTGGAACGGGATGTCGAGGTACGGAACGAGTCCGCCTCCGGACAGGTCGTCCGCCATCAGCGGGATCACCTCGTCGACGTGGGGGTAGGGATAGACGTAGTGCAGGCGCACCCACGCGCCGCGTGCCCGGGCCAGCGTGTCGAGCTCGCGGGCGAGCTCGGTCATGCGGGTCTTCACCGGGCGGCCTTGCCAGAAGCCGGTGCGGTACCTCACGTCCACGCCGTAGGCGCTCGTGTCCTGCGAGATCACAAGGAGCTCGCGCACGCCTGCGGCGAGCAGCCGCTCCGCCTCGGCGAGCACCTCGCCGAGCGGCCGCGACACGAGGTCGCCGCGCATC
Source organism: uncultured Alcaligenaceae bacterium (assembly GCA_964415375.1). Classification (GTDB taxonomy): domain Bacteria; phylum Pseudomonadota; class Gammaproteobacteria; order Burkholderiales; family Casimicrobiaceae; genus VBCG01. Next base: position 6,411 of record CAYQAF010000085.1, on the reverse strand, counting down.
GACGGGATGATGCAGAACGTGCAGCGGTGGTTGCAGCCCTCGCTGATCTTCAGGTACGCGTAGTGGCGGGGCGTGAGCTTCACACCCTGCGGCGGAACCAGGTCGACGAACGGGTCGTGGGGTCTCGGCAGGTGCCGGTGCACCGCGGCCATCACTGCGGCGGTCGCGTGGGGCCCGGTGACCGCGAGCACCTTCGGGTGGGTGGCGCGGACCAGTGCGCCATCCTGCTTCGCGCCGAGGCACCCGGTGACGATCACCTTGCCGTTCGCGGCCAATGCCTCGCCGATCGCCCCTAGCGACTCCTCGACGGCCGCGTCGATGAAGCCGCAGGTATTGACGACCACCAGGTCCGCCCCCTCGTAGGACGGCGCGATCGCGTAGCCCTCGGCCTTGAGCTGGGTGAGGATCTGCTCGGAGTCGACCAGCGCCTTCGGGCAGCCGAGCGACACGAAGCCGACGGCGGGCGCGGCACCCGCAGCCGGTGCGCCGGGGGGGCGACTGGCCGATCGTCGCGGCGTGGTCACGGAAACGTCACGATGGCATGGGGCCTGCGGCGCCGTGCCGTCGCGGCCCGGTCGGCCGTGCGCTGCAGCAAACGCGCGCCAAAACGGCGCGTTGTGCGGCGCATACGAAGCGCCTAGCGCTTCTTCTCGTCCTCGCCGCCGGTTTGCGGCGGTGCGAAGCCGGGGAAGGGGAACGCCGAGAACATGCCGCGCGTCTGGTCCTGCATGCGCTGCTGCATGTCCATGAACAGCTTGGCGCTCTGCTCAAGGTAGTTGCCGAGCATGCCCTGCATCGCCGGCGCCTGCATCTGCATGAACTGCTTCCACAGCTCGGGCGTGAGCAGCAGCTTGTCGCCGTAGATCTGCTTGGCCTGCTCCTGCAGCTTCTTCTGGATCGCGAGGAACGCCTTGACGTTCTGCTCCATGTACTGGCCGATCATCGTCTGCTGGGCCGTGCCGTAGAAGCGGATCATGTGGGAGAGCATTTCCGCGCTGAACATCGGCAATCCGCCCGATTCCTCATCGAGGATGATCTGCAGCAGGATGGGGCGCGTGAGGTCCTCGCCGGTCTTCGCGTCGACCACCTGGAACTCGATGTTCTCCAGCACCATCTGCTTCACGTCGGCGAGCGTGATGTAGCCGCTGTTCGCCGTGTCGTAGAGGCGCCGGTTCGGGTACTTCTTGATCGTGCGGATCGCATCGGCCATGGCGGGACTCCAGGGTGATTCAGCATTATAACCCACTGATTTATCTGCGGTTCAGGAGCGCGGATCGATCATTGCTGCAGCGCACCAAAAACTCCTTGACTTGGGATTTTCCTGTCCCTATACTTGATTTGTGCGGTGCAGCAAATCGGCCTGGCCGGGGAGGGTTCCCGGCGGGATTTCCGGGTTGACGGGAAATCGGAGGGGCCGGGGCGGCACCGGAGACAGGCCGTTCCGAGCCACGCTGACAACCGAAGGAGCCATCCATGTACAACCCCACCGAGCAGTTCGCCGAACTCAACAAGTCCCACGTCGAGCAGGCCACCCGCCTGGCGGCGATCGCTCTCGAAAACTCCGAGAAGTTGATGAAGCTGAACCTCGCCACGGCGCGCAACGCGTGGGCACAGAGCGTCGAGAGCGCGCAGGCCGTCGCCTCGGTCAAGGACGTGCAGGACCTCTTCGCGCTCCGCGCGAAGCTCGCCGAAGTGGGCGTCCAGCACGCGCTCTCGTACTCGCGCAACCTGTACGACCTTGCCTCGCAGGCGCAGGCCGACTACGCCGCCGCGTCCGAAGACGTGTGGTCGAACTACACGAAGGGCGTCGCCAACTGGGTCGAAACCGCGACGAAGTCCGCGCCGGCAGGCTCGGACGTCGCGGTCAACGCGTTCAAGTCGACGGTCGCCGCGACGACCGCTGCGTTCGATCAGTTCCAGAAGGCCACCAAGCAGGTCGTGAGCCTGGCCGACGCGAGCGTCCGCGCAGCGGCGGCGCAAGCGACGAAGGCTGCCCCGGTCAAGGGTCGCAAGGCTGCGTAACGCGGCTGCAAGACGCGCCGTGCACGATGGCGGGCACGGCGCGGGTTCTAAAGGAGGGGCGTGCCGCGCGCTTGAAATCGCGCGTGGGCGCCCACCTGTGTCCCGACTCCCTCTGTATCTATCCCCTCCTCCTGATAGGTACAGCCTCGAGCCCCGGCCTAGCCGGGGCTCTTTTTTTTCCGGTCCCGGATGCGTGCGGACGCATGCCGGTGGCGCGATCGCATCCGGCGCGTTTAGTAGCACCGCTCTAATCCGCGTGCGGATAATCAATTCTGGTTACAGGACGCGCGCCACTCCTCGCATCCCCTGCGACGGCGCGAAAGTCGGCAACCGACTGTATCTTTAACCTCCTCCTGAAAGATACAGACCTTCGAGCCCCGGCCCTTGCGCCGGGGTTTTTTTTCAGGCCGCCGTCGCGTCACCAGGAACGGCGCTCAGAACATGTGCTGCCCGCCGTTGATCGAGATGTTCGCGCCGGTGACGAACGCCGCCTCGTCGCTCGAGAGGTAGGCGACCAGTCCGGCGACCTCCTCGGGCTTGCCGAGGCGCCCCATCGGGATCTGCGGGATGATCTTGGTGTCGAGCACGTCCTGCGGGATCGCCATGACCATCTTGGTCCCGATGTAGCCGGGCGAGATCGTGTTCACGGTGACGCCCTTGCGCGCCACCTCCAGGGCCAGCGCCTTGGAGAAGCCGTGCATGCCGGCCTTCGCCGACGAGTAGTTCACCTGGCCGAACGCGCCCTTCTGGCCGTTGACCGACGAGATGTTGATGATCCGGCCCCAGCCCCGGTCGACCATCGCGTCGCAGACCTGCTTGGTCATGTTGAACGCCGAGTCGAGGTTGGTGCGGATCACCGCGTCCCAGCTCGCCTTGTCCATCTTCTTGAACGTCATGTCGCGGGTGATGCCCGCGTTGTTGACCAGCACGTCGATCGAGCCGACGTCGGACACCACCTTCTTCGCGCAGGCGACGCAGGAGTCCCACTCGGCCACGTCGCAGGGATAGGCGCGGAAGCCGTAGCCCATCTTGTTCATCGCGTCGAGCCACTCCTGCGACTTCGTGTTGCCCGGCGAATACGTGGTCACGACCTTGTAGCCCAGGCCGGCGAGCTTGATGCAGATGGCCTCACCCAGGCCCCCCATGCCGCCCGTGACCAATGCGATGCGTGGAATCTTCAACGGCATGCCGATCTCCTCCTCGTGTTGTCGTTCGCTGCAACGGGTGGGCGCGCGCGGCCGCACGGTTGTGCCGCCCCCGGCGCCGGCCGGGAGGACGTCCCCCGGCCGCGCCGGCCCTTGGGCAGCGATGTTAGCGCAGACCGCTGCCGCTGCGCTTCGCCGGCGGATGGGGATGCCCCACCGGGGATCGTCGCCGGTGGGGCCGTCGGGGACGCCGGACGTGCGCCGACGATTCCGTCAGCCCGGCGCTTCCCGCACGTAGCGGCCCGGGGCATCGTCCTGCGGTGGATAGCGCGCGCTGCCGAGCGCGGCGCAGGCGTTGCACCGGGTCCCGGAGTGGCCGGCAAGCCACGCGAACCAGTGCGGCCACCAGCTGCCGTCCACGCTGCGCGCGCCGTCGAGCCAAGCGTCCGGAGCGGCGGGCGCTCGCTCGTTCACCCAGTAGTTGCGCTTCGGCGGCTGCGGCGGGTTGATGACGCCGGCAATGTGGCCCGACGCGCCGAGCACGAAAGTGACGTCCCCGCCCACGAGCCGTGTCGTGCGGTAGGCCGAGCGCCACGGCACGATGTGGTCCTCGCGCGTCGCGAGCACGTACGCGGGCGCGCCGATGCGCGTGAGGTCGATGCGCTCGCCCGCCATCGTCAGCGCCCCGGGCTCGCGCAGCCGGTTGCCGATGTAGAGCTCGCGCAGGTAGTACGCGAACATCGGACCCGGCAGGTTCGCCGAGTCGCCGTTCCAGTGCAGCAGGTCGAACGGCGGGGGCGTACGCCCCATCAGGTAGTTGTTGACGACGTAGTTCCAGACCAGGTCGTTCGCGCGGAGCGACGAGAACGCGGTGGCGAGCTCGCCGCCGTGGAGGCGCTGTCCGCCGAGGAGCGCCGGCTCCCGCGCCGCGAGGAACGCCTCGCTCACGTAGACGCCGATCTCTCCGGGGTCGGCGAAGTCGAGCATCGTCGTGAGGAACGTCGCGCTCGCCGTCGACGTATCGCCGCGCGCGGCGAGCGCCGCCAGCGCGCAGGCGAGCAACGTCCCGCCGACGCAGAACCCGAGCGCATTGATCGAGCTGCTGCCGGTGATGGCCTTTGCCGCGTCGAACGCCGCGAACACGCCGTCTTCGAGGTAGTCGTCCCAGCGCAGGTGCGCGAGGTCAGGGGGGATGTTGCGCCAGCTCGCGACGAACGTCGTGAAGCCCGCGGCGACCGCGTGACGCACGAACGAGTTCGACGGCTGCAGGTCGAGGATGTAGTACTTGTTGATGCACGGCGGGATGATCACCAGCGGGCGCGCGTGCACCGTCGGCGTCGTCGGCCGGTACTGGATCACCTCGACCAGCTCGTTGCGGAACACGACGCTGCCGGGTGTCACCGCGAGGTTCCTGCCCACCTCGAAGGCGGCATGCTCGCTCATCGAGATGCGCCCGCGGCGCACGTCTGCGAGCAGGTTGCCCGCACCGCTGGCGAGGCTTTCGCCCTCGGTCTCGAGCGCCCGCGCGATCACGTCCGGGTTCGTCGCCGGGAAGTTGCTAGGACTCATCGCGTCCACGTACTGCCGCGTCATGAACTGCAGCCGGCGCCGGTCCTCCGGCGGCAGCGTCGCGGCGGCGGCAAGCTCGGCGAGGTAGCCCGCGTGCAGCAGGTAGGACTGCAGCAGCAGCGAGTGGAACGGCTGCTCGCGCCACCCCGCGCCACGGAAGCGACGGTCGTCGGCCGGCAGCGGCACGACCTCGGGGAACTTCTCGCCCGGGCGCGCCTGCAGCGCCGCGTGCCAGAGCCGAGCGAGGTTGCCCTGGTAGTCGCGGGTGAGCTCTGCGGCGCGCTCGGGCGGCACCATGCCCGGAACGGCGGCAGGCAGGAGTGCGCCCGGCGGCGCCTGCGGCTTCGTCGGTGCGGCTTCTGCCATGGCGGCGACGGTCGGTCGGTCGGAGGGAACTGCGCGCATGGGCTTCGTCGAGGCGAGTGCGAGGCCGCGCGTGCGAATGCGATGGTATCGTGCGCGCGAAGGCCCTTCAACGCGCGCCATGCACATCGTCGTTCTCGCCTGGCTCTACGTGACGTTCACGATGGCGCTCACGATGCGCCCGGTCGTGGTCGGCGTGGCGTTCTTCCTTGCCGTGGGGCTGGGACCGGTCGCGATCCTCGCGGTGCTCGCCGCGCGCAGGCGCCGCGCCTCAATGGGCGTGGCTCGCGTGGACCACGGCGATGATCGCGACGCCGAGGCCGATCAGTAGCGCCTGCTTCGCCGTCTCGAGCGGCTCGGATCGGCGGTGCAGGCTCGGGATCAGGTCGGCGACGGCGACGTAGAGCAGGCTCGAGGCGGCGATCGCGAGCACCGTGGGCAGGATCTGCTGCATGCCCGCGAGCGCAAAGTGCCCGGCCAGGGCGCCGACGAGTGTCGCGAGGCCGGCCGCGACGTTGTAGGCGAACGCGCGCGTGCGGCGGTAGCCCGAGTGCAGCAGCACCGCGAAGTCGCCAACCTGCTGCGGCACCGCGTGGGCGACGATCGCCACCGTGGCCGCGACACCGAGCGAGACGTCGGCAAGGAACGCCGCGGCGATCACGACCCCGTCGCAGAAGTTGTGGACGGCGGTGCCGATCAAAATCATCAGGCCGCTCCGACCCTGGTCGTGCCTGTGGAGCGCGTGGTCGTGCTCCGACTCGTCAATGTCGTCGCGGTGCTCGCCGTGGCCGTGGCTGTGGCGCCACAGCACGAGCTTTTCCAGCAGGAAGAAGGCGAGGAGCCCGACGAGCACCGTCAGCATCACGCGCTCGGCGCTGCCTTCCTCCAGCGCGTGCGGCAGGAGCTCGAGGAACACCGCGCCGAGCAGCGCGCCGACCGCGAACGAGACCAGCCGCTGCACCCACGACGCGCGCAGCGCCAGCGTGAACGCCGCGGCGACCACCGCGAGCACGCCCCCCGCCAGCGCGGCGGCGATCGTGTAGGCGAGCGTGGTCATCGTGGGCGCCATCGCGCGGCGGGCGTCCGCCGCAACATGAAACTGAGTTGCATTATAGCCTGCGCGGTGCGAGCGCTACGGAGCCTGCCGCCAGACGAACGCCCCGAGGCGGGCCGCGGTGCGGTCGCGACGGAACGAGTGGAAGCGCCCGGCATCGGTGTACGTGCAGACGCCGCCGCCGCCGACCCGTGCGACGCCGATGGCCGCCAGCCGCCGTCGGGCGAGCGCCGGCAGGTCGGCAAGCCACGTCCCCGC
>CAYQAF010000084.1:0-7224 GCA_964415375.1 uncultured Alcaligenaceae bacterium | reverse complement strand
ACAACCCGCCGACGACCACGCAAACGCCCCCGGCCACGAGCGGCCCCCAAGCGGGATCGGGCAGTTCGGCGCGCGTCTGCAGCCACGCGACGCCGAGCGCGAAGGCGGCGAGGAACGGCAGGACGAGGGGCATCGGCGTGGCACGAGCAACGTCGCCCGGACCGTAGTCGAGCGCGGTGCCCACGGTAGCGCGGGCACGTGCAGGCCTGCCATCCGCCGTGCGGTCGAGAGCGGGGTCGGTACCGTAACCCGGTGCTAGACTCATTGGCACGTTCCGGCCATGACGCACACGCGCACACCGTTCGACTACGCGCTCGCCCGGCCACAGGACCAGTTGCGCGCGGCGATCACGCGCGCGACGCGCGTTCCCGAGGCCGACGCCGTGCGCGCGCTGCTGCCCCTCGCCACGCTGGGGAGCGAAGCGCGGCAACGCGCGCAGGCGCTGGCCCGCGACCTCGCCGGCAAGGTGCGCGCCGAGCGCCGTGATGCGACCGGCGCCGATGCGCTGATGCACGCGTTCGCCCTCTCGTCCGAGGAAGGCGTTGCGTTGATGTGCCTCGCCGAGGCGCTGCTGCGCATCCCCGATGCCGCCACGGCCGACGCGCTGATCCGCGACAAGATCGGCCATGGCGACTGGCGCGCTCACGCGGGCCTTTCGGATTCGATGTTCGTCAACGCCACGTGCTGGGCGCTGGTGGTCACCGGCAAGCTGGTCACGCCGATGCCCGATGCCAACGCGCTGTCGCGCGCGCTCTCCGGCGCACTCGCACGGGTGGGCGAACCGGCGGTGCGCGGCGCGATGCGCACCGCGATGCGCTTCCTCGGCGAGCAGTTCGTGCTCGGCGAGACGATGGAGGAAGCGCTCGAGCGTGCACGGCTGCGCGAGGCCGAGGGCTTTCGCTACTCCTACGATATGCTGGGCGAGGCCGCCCTCACGGCCGAGGACGCGCTGCGCTATCACGAGGCCTATGCCGCGGCGATGCACGCGATCGGCCGCTCCCCTCATCGGCGCGGCGTGGCCGACGGGCCCGGCCTCTCGGTGAAGCTGTCGGCGCTGCACCCGCGCTACGCGCGCGCCCAGCACGGGCGCGTGATGCGCGAACTGCTGCCGCGACTCGAGGCGCTCGCGGCGCTCGCGATGCACTACGACGTGGGCCTCGCGATCGACGCCGAGGAGTCCGATCGCCTCGACCTCTCGCTCGATGTGTTCGAGGGACTCGCGCGCAATCCCGCGCTTGCGTCCTGGACCGGGCTCGGCCTCGTCGTCCAGGCCTATCTCAAGCGTGCGCCGCAAGTAATCGACTGGACGCTCGCGCTGGCACGCGACGCACGGCGGCACCTGATGGTCCGGCTGGTCAAGGGCGCGTACTGGGACGGCGAGATCAAGCGCGCGCAGGTCGCCGGCCACGCGGACTACCCGGTCTTCACCCGCAAGGCGCACACGGACGTCGCCTATCTCGCCTGCGCCCGCAAGCTCCTCGACCGCCGCGACCTCGTCTTTCCGCAGTTCGCGACCCACAACGCCGCGACGCTGGCCGCCGTGCTCGAACTCGCCGGCAATCGCGAGGGTTTCGAGTTCCAGTGCCTGCACGGCATGGGCGAGTCGCTCTACGACCACGTCGTAGGACCGGGAACGCTGCGCCTGCCCTGCCGCATCTACGCGCCGATCGGCACCCACGAGACGCTCCTCGCCTACCTCGTGCGACGGCTGCTCGAGAACGGCGCGAACACCTCATTCGTCAACCAGGTGGTCGACGCGAGCATCGACCTCGATCGCCTGACGGAAGACCCGGTCGTCGCGGCCGCCGCGTTCGACGGCACGCCGCATCCGCGCGTCCCCCTGCCCTCCGCGCTCTACCCGGACCGTGCGAACTCGCGCGGGATCGACCTCGCCGACGAGCACGCGCTGGGCGAGCTGCAGCACGCGCTCGAGCGCGAGGCGATGCGCGTGTTCGTCGCAGCGCCGAAGGTCGTCGGGCGGCCCGGTGGCGAGGAGTCGCTCGCCCGCGCGGTGCGCTCGCCCGCGGACACGACGCGCGTCGTCGGCCACGTGGTCGAGGCGACGCGCGAGGACATCGATGCCGCCTTCGCCGCCGCGCTCGCCGAAGGTGCGGCATGGACACGCTCGCCCGGGGCCGAGCGCGCGGCCCTCCTCGAACGCGCCGCCGATCTGATCGAAGAGCGTCGCGCAGTGTTCATCCACCTCGCCGTGCGCGAGGCAGGCAAGACGATCGGCAACGCCATCGGCGAAGTGCGCGAGGCCGCGGACTTCTGCCGTTACTACGCGCGACAGATCCGAGAGCGGGCGCCCGCCGATGCGCTCGGCCCCGTGGTGGCGATCAGCCCGTGGAACTTCCCGCTCGCGATCTTCACCGGACAGGTGGCCGGCGCCCTCGCCGCCGGCAACCCGGTGCTCGCCAAGCCTGCCGAGCAGACGCCGCTCATCGCCCGCGAGGCGGTGCGTGCGCTGCACGACGCCGGCGTGCCGCGGGCGGCGCTGCAGTTCCTGCCCGGCACGGGGGACGCCGTCGGCGCCCTGCTCGTCGCCGATCCGCGCACCGCGGGCGTCGTGTTCACCGGCTCGACCGACGTCGCCACGCACATCCACCGCGCGCTCGCCGCGCGCGGCAACGTGCCGCTGGTCGCAGAGACCGGCGGCCAGAACGCGATGATCGTCGATGCCTCCGCCCTGCCCGAGCAGGTGGTGCAGGACGCCATCGCCTCGGCATTCGACAGCGCCGGGCAGCGCTGCTCGGCATTGCGCGTGCTGTGCCTGCAGCAGGAGATTGCCGACCGGGTGATCGGGATGCTCGCCGGCACGATGCGCGAGCTCGTCGTCGGCGACCCGGCCGATCTCGCGACTGACGTCGGGCCGATCATCGATGCAGCCGCCAAGGAATCGCTCACCGCTCACGTCGTGCGGCTCGAACGGGAGGCGAAACGCATCGCGCGTTCCGCGCTGGATCCGGCCTCGTCCGCACGCGGACACTACCTCGCGCCCGCGGCGTTCGAGATCCCGTCGCTGTCGGTGCTGAAGGGCGAGGTGTTCGGCCCCGTGCTGCACGTGCTTCGCTACCGCGCGGGTGACGAAGAGGCGCTGGTCGACGCGCTGAACGACACGGGGTACGCGCTGACGCTCGGCATCCACAGCCGCATCGACGCGACGGTGCAACGGATCGTGGCGCGCACGCGCGCCGGCAACGTCTACGTGAATCGCAACATCGTCGGCGCCGTCGTCGGCGTGCAGCCGTTCGGCGGCGAGGGCCTCTCGGGTACGGGGCCGAAGGCCGGTGGCCCGCTGTACGTGCCGCGCCTCACCCGCGACCCCGGCGACGTACCGCACGGGGCGCGCGATGCCGGCGGCGACGATCGCGGTATCGAGCTCCCCGGCCCCACCGGCGAGACCAATACTTGGCGTGTCGAGCCACGCGGCCGGCTCGTGGCCGTGGGCGGACGCGACAACTCCGAAGCGATCTGGCGCGCGCAGGCGGACGCCGCGCACGCCGCGGGTAACCGGGTGATCTTCGCGCCGAGCGCCGCCGGCTTCATCGCCGCCCGCCACGTCGCCTCGGGGTACTCGCACCCGAAGCCGCACATCGACGTGGTCTCGCCGAACGCCGACTGGTCGGCGCTGACGGATGTCGACGGCGTACTCGCAGCGGATTCCGCGACCGCCGCCGAGGCCAACCGACGGGTGGCCGCCCGCGTGGGACCCCGCCTGCCGGTGATCGAGCCTGCGGGCAATCCGCCGCGGTATCCGCCTGCCCGCCTCGTCGTCGAGCGGGTCCTCAGCGTCAACACCACCGCCGGCGGCGGCAACGCCTCACTCGTCGCGGCGATGGACTGAGTGCGGCGGCCACCGGCAAGGCCCGCAGGGCCCGTCGCCGCACGAAGGCAGACGGGCCGACACGCGCTGGCGGCGCGCTGCGCGGACCGTGCAGGGAGGCCCGACTGATGCCCTATTTCCCCTTCGGCCACAGGATCATCTGCGTGCAGCGGAACAGCGCGATCGCCGCGCCGTCGGTCTTGCGCGTCACCGTCGCATCCCACACGTGCGTCGTGCGGCCGAGGTGCGCGGGCTTCGCAATGCAGGCGAGCGTGCCGTCGCGCGCGGTGCCGAGGAAGTTGGTCTTCAGCTCCACCGTGGTGAAATTGTCGGCACCTTCGGGCAGGTGGGCGATGCAGCCGTAGCCGCAGGCCGTGTCGGCGAGCGCGATCACGCTCGCCGCGTGCAGGAAGCCGTTGGGCGCAAGGAGTTCGGCACGGATGTCCAGCTCCGCGATCAGCATCATGTGCTCGACCGCCACGATGCGCAGGCCGATGAGCCCGGGCAAGCGCCCCTCGCCACGGCGGGTGAACTTCTCGACGGTGGTCCCCTCGCGCATGTCTCCTCCCTTGCCGAGGCCCGGTGCGCCCGGCAGCCGTTCAAAGATACGCGAGCATGCGCCCGCAGGCGATGACCCCGAGCCAGAAGGCGAGCGACAGCCCGCCGGCGAGCCTCATCGTCGCGGTAGGATCCACGTCGTCGGACGCGAGATCGCGCAACGGACCCATGTGCAGCACCGCCGCGTTGATCCCGCCGGCGAGGATCAGCCCCATCTTCAGCATGAACACCGGTTGCACGATGAACTCGGCGGCGTGCGCCGTGAACATCGCGAGTCCGCTGAGCGCAGCGATCAGGAAGCCCAGCAGCGTCCACGGTACCGCGTAGTGCGCCAGCGGCGCGATCGGCATGCGCCGGCCGAGGCCGAGCAGCCGCAGGTCGACCAGCGCGATCGAGCCGAACAGCAGCGCGAGGCCCCAGATGTGGATCGTCTCGGCGATCGGGTAGGCGTACAGCGCCTCGCGCATGAATTTGCCGAAGCCGGTCGCCTCGACCGTGTGCAGCGCGCTCGCCACGACCCTGATGCGCTACCGCAGCTCGACGGTCTTGCCGGCCACGGTGATGCGCTCGGCGCGCATCTCCTCGCGGTGATTGCGGTTCGCGTAGCCGACCACCGTCACCGTCGTGCCGGGCTTCAGCATGTCGCGGGTGAGCCCGCGGTTGTCCATGCGCGACGGCGGCGCCAGCACCGCGGTCCAGGTCTTCCCCGGCGTGACCAGCTTAACGTAGCCGTGGGGGTGCTCGTATCCGAATTCACCGACCTGCCCGGTGAGCGTGAGCGTCTGGCTCGCGTCGTACTCGCTCCAGCCGTGGTGGGCGAGCGCGAGCGACGGGATGGCGAGCAGCGACAGGGCCGCGGCGAGGCGCTGCAACGCAAGGGTCTTCGACATGGGTGGGCTCCGGTCGGGGCGGGAACAGGATCGCGCAACGCGCATCCTAGCGCAGTGACGCCGCCATGCAACCCGGCGGCCGCTGGATGCTATGAGGGCCGCCCGGAGAGCTGACGGATGTCGGCGGCGAAGCCATCGACCGCCTCGGGGGTCGTATCCCAGGCGCACATGAAGCGGCAACCGGTGTCGCCGACGAACACGTAGAAGCGCCAACCCCTCGCCTGCAGGCCCTCGATCACGGCCTTCGGCAGATGCGCGAAGACGCCGTTGGCCTGCACGGGCGCGATCAGGAACACACCGGGGAGCCCGACGATCGCGTCCCGCAGCCTGCGCGCCATCGCGTTCGCGTGCGATGCATGGCGCAGCCACGCGCCGCTGTCGAGCATCGCGAGCCACGGCGCGCCCAGGAAGCGCATCTTCGACGCGAGCTGCCCGCCCTGCTTGCGCCGCCGTGCGAATTCGTCGGCGAGCGCACGGTCGAAGAACACGACCGCCTCGCAGAACGGCATGCCGTTCTTGGTGCCGCCCAGGGACAACACGTCCACCCCCGCTCGCCACGTGAGGTCCGCCGGCGCGCAACCCAGGGAGGCGACCGCATTCGCGAAGCGCGCGCCGTCCATGTGCACCTTCATGCCGCGTTCGTGCGCGATCCCGGCAAGTGCGCGGACCTCGTCCGGCGTGTAGACCGTGCCGAGCTCGGTCGCCTGCGTGAGCGTGAGCGCGCGCGGGCGCGAGGCGTGCTCGTCGTGGGAGGTGACGGCGCGGGCGGCCACGGCGGCGGGGGTGAGCTTCGCCAATGGCGTGTCGACCGTGATGAGCTTGGCGCCGCCGCTGAAGAACTCGGGTGCGCCACACTCGTCGACGTTGACGTGCGCGAACGCGTGGCAGACCGCGGCGTCGGTGCTGCGGCAGATCGAGGCGAGGGACAGCGAGTTCGCCGCTGTGCCGTTGAACACGAGATACACGGCCGCATCGGCGTCGAACGCGGCGCGGATCGCGTCGGCCGCCCGACGTGTCCAATCGTCCCCACCGTAAGCGACGACATGGCCGCGATTGGCCTCCGCGAGCGCGGCAAACGCCTCGGGCGTGATGCCGGCGTTGTTGTCACTCGCGAACTGCGGCGTGGCGGGATCGCGGGGGTCCATGCGGGCTCGTCCTATTCGTGCCCGAGCGAGCGGCGCAGCCGGCGCAGGCCCATCCAGAGGGCAAGCGCGATCAGTGGAATCGAGACTCCCACTGCGATGTCCGCGTCGAGTGGCAGGCCGAGCGAATTGCCCGCCTTGGCGAGATAGCCCACCAGCCCCGCCGAGTAATACGTGATCGCGGCCACCGACAGGCCCTCGACCGTCTGCTGCAGGCGCAACTGCAGCTTCGCCCGCCGGTCCATCGAGGCGAGCAGGTCCTGGTTCTGGCGCTCCTGCGTGATCTCGACGCGGGTGCGCAGCAGCTGGCTTGCGCGCGCGACGCGCGCGGAGAGCTCGTCCTGGCGGCTCGCTGCCGACTCGCACGTGGCCATCGCCGGTGCCAGGCGCCGGTCCATGAACTCCTCGATCATCTGCACGCGGGGCAGCCGTACTTCGCGCAGTTCGCCGATGCGCTGGCGCACCAGTCGGTAGTAGGCCGCGGCGGCGCCGAAGCGGTAGCGGCTCGCCGACTCGCTGCGCTCGACCTCGGCGGCGAGGCGCGTCAGGTCGTCGAGGAGCTGCGGCTCCTCGGCCGGCCCGACGTCGATCATGCGCTCGGTGATGCGGGCGAGGCGCGACTCGGCAGCCGTGAGCGTCGCGCCCACTTCGCGCGCGAGCGGGAATGCGAGCAGCGCCATCATCCGGTACGTCTCGATCTCGAGCAGCCGCTGCACGTAGCGCCCGGCCTGCCGGTCGCCGAGCGAGTGGTCGAGCACGAGAAACCGGGAGCAGCCGTCGGCGCCGATGCGGAAGTCGGTGAAGACCG
>CAYQAF010000083.1:0-7242 GCA_964415375.1 uncultured Alcaligenaceae bacterium | reverse complement strand
TGGCAGCGGCGCGCGCGATGCGCGGGAGCCACCCGAGAGCCCGGGCGCCGGCCGTCGCCGGATTGCCGGCCCGTCCGGCACCAAAGCACCCCATCTGTCGCAAACACCCCGTAAAAACAAAGCCGCGCAATGTACCATAAACGGCAACAAAAGCCATGGCACGCCACCTGTTCAAGCGGCTCACGCGCCGCCTCGAGCCGTTCGTCGACGACGTCACGAACAATCCGTGGATCAAGCGCCACGCGCCGCGGCTCGCCGAGCCCGACCTGTGGCACCTGAACCGGCGTTCCACGGCGCGCGCGGTGGCGATCGGCCTTTTCTCCGGGCTGATCCCCGGTCCACTGCAGGTCCTCGGCTCCGTGGGGCTGTCGATCCTGTTCCGCGCCAACTTCCCGCTGGCGGCCATCACGACGCTCTACACCAACCCGGTGACCATCGTGCCGCTCTATCTCGTCGCCTACGAGTACGGCAGCCTGTTCTTCCCCGGCAGCAACTCCCTGAAGGACATCGCGCCCCCGTCCTTCAACTGGTCCTCGTCGTTCATCGGCGACCTCGCGTTGTGGATGGGCCAGCTCGGCAAGCCGCTGATTCTGGGCGTCGTGCTGCTCGCCATGACGCTCGCGCTCGTCGGCTGGATCGTCGTGCGCCTGGGCTGGCGGTGGCACGTCGTGCATGCGTGGCGGAAGCGCGCGCGGCTGCGTGCCGCCGCGGCGCACTGACCGCGAACGCGCGGTCGAACCGGCCCCGTGCGAACTGCGGTGGACAAGCCCCGCTACTGGGACGAGGCGACGCGCTCGCTCGCGCGCGTCGACCCGGTGATGCAACGCCTCGTGGGCGCCTACCCGGGCATCCACCTCGCGCGGCGCAGCGATGCCTTCACCGCACTGGCACGGGCGATCTGCGGCCAGCAGATCTCGGTGAAGGCCGCCGAGGCGGTGTGGCGGCGGTTCGTCACCGCGGTCGCACCGAACCAGGCGCTGGCCCCGTTCCCCACGCTCGCGCCCGCGGACGTCGCTGCGTTCGACCCCGCGGCGCTGCGCGCCTGCGGGCTGTCCGAGCGCAAGGCGCTCTACGTCCACGACCTCGCGCGGCACTTCGTCGTGGGCCGGCTCGATCCGCGCGGCTGGCGCGACCTGCCCGACGAGGCACTGATCGCCGCGCTGTGCGAGGTGAAGGGCATCGGCCGCTGGACCGCCGAGATGTTCCTCATCTTCCACGAGCTGCGACCGGACGTGCTGCCGCAGGACGACATCGGGCTGCAGCGGGCGATCGCGCTGCACTACCACCGCGGCCGCCGGGTGGCGCCGTCGACGATCCGCCGCCGCGGCGAGACATGGCGACCGTGGCGCAGCGTCGCCACCTGGTACCTCTGGCGGTCGCTCGATCCCGTCCCGGTCGAGTACTGAACCGGTTCGCTACGGCTTCCGGCTGCGCCCGCCGATGCGCTGCCGCAGCGCGTAGACCGCAAGCTCCAGGCGATCGGCCACGCCGAGCTTTCCATACACCGCCGTCAGGTGATGGCGCACCGTGTTCTCGGTGATGCCGAGCTTCTGGGCGATGGCGCGGTTGTGCAGTCCCTCGGCGATCAGCGCGACCACCTCGCGCTCGCGTTCCGTGAGCATCGAGAACGCTCCACTGCGGTGCAGCACGTACGGATGCGCGTCCGCCGTCGTCGCCATGTCGTCGATGAGTCGCGACAGGCAACCGCGCGAGAGCCATATCTCGCCGGCGCTCACCTTGCGGATCGCGGTGCCGAGGTGGTCGGCCCCGCGGCGCTTCCGCACGACGCCGCGGGCGCCCTTGCGCACGAGCGCGAGTGGCGCCTGCTCGTCGTCGCTGTCGGACAGCACGAGGATCGGTGCCGGCTTCCAGGCATCGAGGGCCGCACGCAACGCGCCGTCGGCGCCCGGCTCGTTCGGGTCGAGCACGAGCAGCACGACGTCTGGGACAGGACTCGCCACGCCCCTCCCTGGACTGCCCTCGAATGCGCAGCACGACAGTCCCCGCATCGCGCCGATCTGCGTGCCAAGATGCACCCGCTGGGCCGCGTCGGCACCAAGCACGAGCACGCACAGCGAGGCACCGGCGGCAGCGTTGCCGGGCGTCTCGTCGGTGGCATCGGGATTGTTCGCGCGAGCGCTCGTCGGTGGCATCGGGATTGTTCGCGCGAGCGCTCACTACAGGCACGAGAGCGTCTTCCATGTCGTCGGGTATCGGGAAATGTCACCAGATGTCGTCGCGCCGCGCAAGACAATTCGTGACACTTTGGTGCCCTGACCACGAGCCCCGGACGTTTGTCCGACGCCGACGTCGGACAAACGCGACGGCAGTTGTCGATTATTGGACAATACATTGCGCGATCACGTCCGGCGCGGTCCCGGCCGGGAGGAACGCCGACCGCGGGCGAACTACGAGAGCCTGCCGTCGACCAGTTGCAGCGTGCGGTCGGTGCGCGCCGCGAGCTCGGGATCGTGCGTCACGATCACCAGCGCCGTGCCGACGTCGGCATTCAACTCGAGCATCAGGTCGAACACCTGCGCCGCGGTGCGGCGGTCGAGGTTGCCGGTAGGCTCGTCGGCGAGCACGCAACGAGGCTCGGTGACGAGGGCGCGGGCCAGCGCCACGCGCTGGCGCTCGCCGCCGGACAGCTCGCCCGGAAGGTGCGCGACGCGCTTGCCGAGGCCCACGCGCTCGAGCATCGCAGTCGCGCGGCGATGCGCTTCGGCCGTGGTCTCGCGGCGGATCGAGAGCGGCATCGCGACGTTCTCGAGCGCGGTGAACTCGGGCAGCAGGTGGTGGAACTGGTAGATGAAGCCCAGCGCGCGGTTGCGCACTCGGCCGCGCTCGGCCTCGGAGAGCTCGGCGAATGGCCGGCCTTCGACGCGAACCTCGCCGGCCGTGGGTGCGTCGAGGCCGCCGATCAGGTGCAGCAGTGTGCTCTTGCCCGAGCCCGACGCGCCGACGATCGCGATGCGCTCGCCGTGCGCAACGTCCAGATCGACGCCGAGCAGCACGGGCACGTCCTGGGGGCCGCCGGTGTAGATCTTGTGCAGGCCGCGGCAGGCGAGTACGGGCGTGGCGCTATTCATAGCGCAACGCCGCCGCCGGATTGACGCGCGCCGCCTGCCACGCCGGGTAGAGCGTCGCCACGAGTGCCAGCACCAGCGCGATGCCCGCGACGGTCGTCACGTCGGCCCACTGCAGATCCGAAGGCAGGTCGCTGATGTAGTAGACCGACTTGTCGAGGAACTGCACGTTGAACAGGCGCTCGATCGCCGGCACGACGACGTCGATGTTGTTCGCCAGCACGACGCCGGCGACGACGCCGAGCAGCGTGCCGATGATGCCGATCAGCGCACCCTGGATCACGAAGATCGTCAGCACCGAGGCCGGGCTCGCACCCATGGTGCGCAGGATCGCGATGTCGGCCTGCTTGTCGGTCACCACCATCACCTGGGCGGAGACGATGTTGAACGCCGCGACCGCGACAATCAGCGTCAGGATGACGAACATCATCCGCTTCTCGATCGCCACCGCGCGGAAGAAGTTGGCGTGGCTCTGCGTCCAGTCGCGGATCTCGGCCGTGACGGGCACCGTGCGCAGCAGCTCGCGCGCGACCGTCGGCGCGGCGAAGAGCTCGTCGAGCTTCAGGCGCACGCCGGAGACGCCTGCCATGCGGTAGAGGCGGCGGGCGTCGTCGAGGTGGATCAGCGCGAGGCCGCTGTCGTACTCGTACATCCCCACCTCGAAGATGCCAACCACCCTGAAATTGCGCACGCGCGGCAACGTGCCCGCGGGCGTGACGGTCCCCTGCGGCGTGATCAGCACGGCGCTGTCGCCGACGCGCAGGCCCAGCGCGCGCGCCAGCTCGGCGCCGAGCACGATGCCGAACTCTCCGGGCACGAGGTCGGCGAGCTTGCCGAAACGCATGCTGCGGCCGATGTCGGCCACGGTGTCCTCGAGCGCGGGATCGACACCGCGCACGATGACGCCGCGGTTCGCGTCGCCTGCCGAGAGCATCCCCTGCCCCAGCACGTACGGCGCCGCGGCGGTGACGCGCGCGTTGCCGCGCGCGACCGTCGCGATCGCGGACCAGTCGGCGAGCTCGGGCACGCCGCGGATCTCGATGTGCGAGGCCACCGACAGGATCCGGTTGCGCAGCTCCTGCTGGAATCCGTTCATCACCGACAGCACGACGATCAGCGCCGCCACGCCGAGCGCGATCCCGGCCATCGAGATGAGCGCGATGAACGAGATGAAGGTGTTGCGTCCGGAGCCCTTGCGCGAGCGCGTGTAGCGCAGGCCGACGGCCAGTTCGTACGGGGACACGGGGCGGGATCGTGGAGTTGCGCGAGGACAGGCGCGCGAGAAGACGGCGATTATCGCACGCGAGGCGCGGCAGGCCTCCCCCGCCGGGGGATGCGTGGATAATTGCGCTGCAGGTCCCCGCATCGCACTTCTTCCCCATGGAGCTCGTCCTCGTCGCCCCCGGCCTGCTCGCGCTCGCGCCGGAGGCGCTCGCCCGCGACGCGACGCTCTCGCGCATCGCCGCCGCGGCCGGGCCGATCGTCGTCGACGACCTCGATCAGGCGCTGCTCGGCACGCTCGACATGGTCGTGCCTGCCGCCCCGCTCGCGGCGCTGGGGGCCGGCATCGATCCGGCGGGACGCTTCGTGATCCGCGCCGACCCGGTGACGATGCGCGTGACGCACGACGACGTACGCATCGAGGCGCGCGTGGACGACCTCGACGCGCGCGAGGTCGCGATGCTGGTGACGATGCTCGATGCGCACTTCGCCGCGGAGGGTCTGACGATCCTCGCTCCGCGCGGCGACGCGTGGTTCGCGGCCTGCCTCGCGGCGCAGGAAATCGCGGCAACACCCTTGGATGCGGCCATCGGGCGCGCGCTGCGGCCGTGCCTGCCCACCGGTACCGACGCGGGACGCTGGCGGCGCTGGCTCACCGAGGCGCAAATGCTGCTGCACGAGCACGCGCTGGGCGCGCGCGCTCATCCGGTGAACGGCCTGTGGTTTTCGGGCGGTGGCATGCTGCAGGGACTGGCCGCGAGCCGTGGCGTGTCCGGCGGCGACGGCGGGCTGCCGGCCATCTGCGCGGGACCCGGTCGCGACGGCGACGTCGCGCGCGGCATCGCGCGGCTGGCAGGATCCGGCGCCCTTCCCTGTGCGAGCGTCGCTGCCGCGATCGCTGCGGCCGGCGATGCTTCGCGCCTGGTGATCGTGCTGCCGCGGGCCATCGAGGGCAGCGACGCGTCCGCGGCGGCCGCGCCCATCGCGGCGGCGTTGCATGCGCTCGACCGCGGGCAACTCGAGCGCCTCGAGCTGGTCGCCGACGGCCGCGGCGTGGGCGCGACGTGGTCGATGCGCCGGCCGTCGCTGTGGCGGCGGATTGCGCCGCGCACGGCGCGCTTCGCGCCACCGGAGCGCCACACATGAGCGTGGCCGGCGTAGAACGGAGGCGCGAGTGACGACGCCATCCGTGATCACCCGGCGCGTCGTGCCGCCAGGGTTCGAGGCGCTGGCCGCGGGCGGCGTCGATCCCGTGCTGGCGCGGATCTTCGCGGCGCGCGGCGTGCGCTCTGCCGCCGAGCTCGACTACGGACTCGCCGCACTGCCGCCGTGGTCCACGCTGCGCGGCGTCGACGCCGCCGCGTTGCGCCTGCACCGCGCGATCGTCACCCGCGAGCGCATCCTGATCGTCGCCGATTACGACGCCGACGGCGCGACCGCCTGCGCGGTTGGCGTGCGGGGCTTGCGCGCGATGGGCGCGGACGTCGATTTCCTCGTGCCCAACCGCTTCGAGTACGGCTACGGCCTCACGCCCGAGATCGTCGTGCTCGCGAAGACCATGCGGCCGGACCTGCTCGTCACCGTGGACAACGGCATCGCGAGCATCGAGGGCGTTGCCGCCGCCGCCGCCGCGGGCATCGACGTGCTCGTCACCGACCATCACCTGCCCGGGGACGCGCTGCCCGCGCCGGCAATCATCGTCAATCCGAACCAGCCCGGCTGCACGTTCCCGTCGAAGCACCTCGCGGGGGTCGGCGTGATGTTCTACGTGCTGGCCGCGACACGGGCACGGTTGCGCGAGCAGGGCGTGCTGAATGGCGACGGCCCGAATCTCGCGACCTTGCTCGACCTCGTGGCACTGGGCACGGTGGCCGACGTGGTGCGGCTCGATCACGCCAACCGCATCCTGGTCGAGCAGGGGCTGCGGCGCATTCGCGCGGGCCGCGCGCATCCGGGCGTCGACGCGCTGTTCCGCGTCGCTGGCCGCGACCCCACGCGCGCGACCGCCAGCGATCTGGGTTTCGTCGCGGGGCCGCGGCTCAATGCGGCCGGCCGTCTCGCCGACATGACGGTGGGCATCCGCTGCCTCGTCACCGACGATCCGCTCGAGGCGCGCGCGATCGCGTCCGAGCTCGATCGCCTCAATCGCGAACGACGCGAGGTCGAATCCTCGATGCAGGAGGAGGCGCTCGCCGATCTCGACGGCGCCACCGCCGACGCTGCGAAGACCGGCGGCTCGACACTCTGCCTCTACCGGCCGACGTGGCACCAGGGTGTGGTCGGCATCGTCGCGTCGCGCCTCAAGGACCGCTTTCATCGCCCGGCGATCGTCTTCGCGCCGGGCACCGCGGGCGAGCTGCGCGGCTCGGGGCGCTCGATTGCGGGCTTCCACATGCGCGACGCGCTCGACCTCGTGTCGAAACGCGAGCACGGGCTGATCAGGCGCTTCGGCGGCCACGCGTTCGCCGCCGGGCTCACGGTGGCCGAGGCCGAGTTCGTGCGCTTCGCCGCAGCCTTCGAGAAGGTGGCCACGGAATGGCTCACGCCCGCGGACCTCGAGCGGGTCGTCGAGACCGACGGCACGCTGGGCGAAGGCGAGCTCTCGCTCGACCTGGCGCGGCGCATCGCCGCGACGGCGTGGGGACAGGGTTTTCCCGCACCCGCGTTCGACGACCGGTTCGACGTGGTGGATAGCCGCGTCGTCGGCGGCGCCCACACGCGCGTGACGCTCGCACGCGGCGGCGAGCGCTTCAATGCGATCGCTTTCCGGCATACCGAGGCGTTGCCGAATCACCTTCGTGCCGTGTTCCGTCCGGAGATCGACACCTGGGGCGGCACGGAGGCGCTGCAACTCGTGCTTGCGCACTGGGAGCCGGCCTAGGAAGCAGGGTCAGACTCGGAAAGTAGGGTCAGACTCGTCTTTTTCGCAGATGGG
>CAYQAF010000082.1:0-7311 GCA_964415375.1 uncultured Alcaligenaceae bacterium | reverse complement strand
GCCGGTGAGGCTGCGCAGCTGATCGGGCGTCACCGGGAACACCGAGAACGGCGTTCCGGCGGCCGCCCACACGACTTCGAAGCGCCGCAGATCCAGGTCGAGCAGCAGCTTGACGGGTTGCGCGTAACCGATCGGTGCAACGCCGCCGATGGTATAGCCGGTGGCCGTGCGCACGAATTCCGCATCCGCGCGCAGCAGCCGCTCTCCCACGCTCCCGGCGACCTTGGCCTCGCTGACACGGTTGTCGCCGCTCGCGACGACGACGATCGCCTGCCCGCTGTCGCCGCCGCGAAACACGATGGACTTGGCGATCTCGGCCACCGAGCAGCCGATCGCCGCGGCGGCTTCGGCGCTGGTGCGGGTCGGCTGCTCGAACTCGACGACACGGGCATCGACGCCCGCGTCGTGCAGCAGCTGTGCGGTGCGCAGTGCCGTGGGGTGCCGCGCCGGCTTCATGCGCTCACCGCCCGCGCCGCCGTCGCTCGTGCCGGCTCACGACCGGGGCGGGCGACGACGCTCGAGCCATTCGGCGTGGAACGCCGCGGGGTCGTCGGTGCGCTGGAAGGTGTGGGCGCCGAAGTAGTCGCGCTGGGCTTGCAGCAGGTTGGCGGGCAGGCGTTCGCGCCGATAGCTGTCGTAGTAGGCGAGCGCCGTGCTGAACGCCGGCACGGGAATCCCCGTGATGCTGGCCGCCGCAACGACGGCGCGCCACGCGGGCTGGGCTCGTGTCACCGCCTGCTGGAAGTAGGGCGCGAGCAGCAGGTTCTCGAGGTCCGGCCGTTGGTCGAATGCCTCCTTGATCCGGTCCAGGAACTGCGCGCGGATGATGCAGCCGCCACGCCACAGCAGCGCGCAGTCGCCGTAGTTGAGTCCCCATCCGTGCTCGCGGCTCGCTTCCTGCAGCTGCACGAAGCCTTGCG
Organism: uncultured Alcaligenaceae bacterium; assembly: GCA_964415375.1. Classification (GTDB taxonomy): domain Bacteria; phylum Pseudomonadota; class Gammaproteobacteria; order Burkholderiales; family Casimicrobiaceae; genus VBCG01. Next base: position 6,391 of record CAYQAF010000082.1, on the reverse strand, counting down.
CGTAGCTGATGATCTTCGACGCGTACAGCGCGTGCCGCACGCATTCGACGAACTTCGGGCGCTCGCCCAGCGTCTCCCCGATGCCTGCCTGGAAGGCGGCATTCGAGTCGCTCGCGGGGCCGGAGAGGACCTTGCTCGCACGCACGCGCGCCTCCTTCTGGGCCGACAGGGCGCGCGCGAACACGGCCATCGTCACCAGCGTGCTCGGAACGCCCAGGTCGAGCGCGAGCTGGCTCATCCACTTGCCCGTGCCCTTGGCGCCGGCGACGTCGAGGATGCGGTCGACGAGGAAGCCGTCGGTCCGGTCGTCGCGGACGCTGAAGATGTCGCGGGTGATTTCGATCAGGTAGCTCTGCAGCTCGCCACGGTTCCACTCGTCGAAGACGTCGTACAGCTCGGGATTGCCGAGGCCGCCGTGCTCCTTCAGCAGGTGATAGGCCTCGCAGATCAGCTGCATGTCGCCGTACTCGATGCCGTTGTGCACCATCTTCACGTAGTGGCCGGCGCCGCGAGGGCCCACCCACTCGCAGCAGGGAATGTCGTTGTTGGGTCCCACCTTGGCGGCGATCGCCTGGAACATCTCGCGGATGTGCGGCCAGGCGGCGGCGCTGCCTCCGGGCATCAGGCTGGGGCCCTTCAACGCGCCCTCCTCGCCGCCGGAGACGCCGCATCCGACGTACAGCATTCCCATCGCCTCGACCTCCTTCGTGCGCCGCTCGGTGTCGAGGTAGTGGGTGTTGCCGCCGTCGATGACGATGTCGCCCGGCGCAAGATGCGGTCGCATTTGCTCGATCAGCTGGTCGACGGCCGGTCCTGCCTTGACCAGCATCATCAACTTGCGCGGGCGCTTGACTGCCGCGACCAGCTCGGCGACCGAGTGGCATCCCTTGAAGTTGCGGCCGGCGGCGCGGCCATTGATGAACGCGTCGACGCGGTCGGTCGACCGGTTGTGGACGGCCACGCGGTAGCCGCGGCTCTCGACGTTCAGCGCGAGGTTCTCGCCCATCACGGCCAGGCCGATCAAACCGAAGTCGCAATCGCTCATCGTGCACTCGTCTTGGTGGTGGAAGCGTCGGGGCTGCGCGTTGCGGATCCCGGCGCCGCCGCCCCGGAGGGGACGGCGTCACGTGCACATTATCGCCGGGCGACGGCCCGTACGGGGAGCGTGCCGCTAGACGCCCGCGGTCACGGGGTTGGTCAGCGTGCCGATGCCGGTGATGGAGACCTCGACGGTGTCGCCGGGCACCATGTCGAGCGACGGGTCCTCGGTTCCCATCCACAGCACGTCTCCGGGAACGAGCGTGAGGTAGCGCGACATCTCGCAGAGGTAGTCGGTGATGCCGAACAGCATGTCGCCGGTGCGGAAGCGGCTCACCTCGCGGCCGTTCAGGCGGATGCGGGTCTCCATCGACGCGAGGTCGACGTCGGTCTCGACCCACGGCCCCATCGGCTTGAAGGTGTCGCAGTTCTTGGAGCGCCAGAAGGTGCGGTCGGACTTCTGCCAGCTGCGCTCGCTGACGTCGTTGCCGATCGTGTAGCCGAACACGCAGTCGAGCGCGTTCTCGCGGGACAGCCGCTTCGCCCGCCTGCCGATGACGACGACGAGCTCGCCCTCGAATGCCACGCGGCCCGACGAGTCCGCCGGGATCACGATCGCGTCACCGTCGCCAATGAGCGCATTGCTCGCCCGGTAGTTGACCTCCGCGTGCGTCGGCCACTCGACCTTCTCGCCGCGCGACTCGGCGTTTTGCAGATGCTGCCGGTAGTTGGTGCCGGCGGCGTAGAACGTGGACGGGATGACCGGCGGCAGCAGGCGAATCCGGTCGACGGCGAAGGACCGCCCGGTCGGGGAGGGCGGATCGAACAGTCCTCCCGAGACCTCGGCCACCCGATCGCCCTCGACGATGCCGCAGGCGGTACGGCCGTCATGCGCGAAGCGAGCCCACCTCATCGAGGCCCGCGCCTGTGGCTGGAATGGCGCCGCCCGGAAGGCGGCCCCGCGCGGCGCGCAGTGGCGTGTGACATCACGGCATGCTACCGGATCGACGCGATCCGGCGCATCCGTTGCGCGGCGACTCCCGCGGGCGGCGCGGGATCGCCGTCGCGATCTATGGCTGCGGGCCGAGGAGCGAGCGCGATCCGGGCGTTGCGGCAGCGGGCGGGGACGTCGCCACCACCGGTGCCGCGACCGCAGGCGCAGCGGGCTCGAGCTTCGTCAACTCTCCGGTGAGCGAGCCGCCCTCGGCCACGACCAGCGAACCATAGCGAATCGTGCCCGTGACACGGCCCGTGCCGTGCACGACGAGCCGCGTCCGGGCGGTGAGCTCGCCTTCGAACGTGCCGTGGATTTCGGCGATGTCGATCGTCGCCGTGCCGTTGAGGTGCCCCGGCGCGAGAATCTCCATCGCCTTGCTGTGGACGGTCGCATCGACGTTGCCCTCGATCACGAGGACGTCGCAATTCGAGATCTCGACGCCCTTGAGGTTGATGTCGACCCCGATGGCCAGGCGACGTTCGGCGCCATCGGCGCGCGGAGGTGCGGCCACCGGCACCGTCGACACCGGGGGTCGTGGCGCTGCGTTGGCGGGCGACACGGGAACGGGCGACGTGAGCGTGGGCGGCGCGACGGCGCGTGGTGCGGACTTCGCATCCGGTTCCTTCGAAGCGGGGCGCTCGGGGCGCGTGAAATTGAGCATGGAACCTCCTCGAGGGAAGCGCGACAGGCGCTATGACGATGTCATGGTCCTCCCATTCGTGATCGCATGCAAGCGGCACGCGCTCGCGGAGGCGAGACAGGAAGACCCCGCGAAGGCCGCGGGGCCTGTGCCTCGCGCGGTTCGGGCTAAGCCGCAGCGCGCACGAGCGCCGGACGCTGGAACAGCTCGATCGCCTCGTCGACGTCGGCGGCCTTGAGCAGGCGCTCCTGCACCGCGGCGGGCGACCACGTGTCGCCCGGGACGGCGGCAGCGAAACGCTTCGCGGCCTCCGCATCGTCGAAGAACTTGAGGAACATCCGCTCGAGCTGGTCGCTGTCGCACGGCCCGAGCTCCATGCGGAAGTCCACGCGTCCCGAGCGGATCGCGGCCTCGTCGATGCGGTCGGGGTGGTTGGTGGTGAGGAACACCACCGACCCCTCGTGCGAGGCCACGCCGTCGAGCGCGTTGATGAAGCCCGAGTACGACACCTTGACCTGGACGTCGGCCTTCGAGCGCTGCTGGAAGAACGCGTCGACGTCCTCGATCAGGATGATCGAGCGGGTGGGCACGCTGGACAGGAGCGCGCCGATCTTCTCGTCGGTGACGTTCGGCGAGGCGAGCGACAGCACGCACACGTTGAGCGAAAGCTCGGAGGCGAGGGCGGTGACGAGCGAGGTCTTGCCGGTTCCCGGCGGGCCGTACAGCAGATAGCCGCGCCGCCACGGGATGCCGAGCGTCTCGTAGCGCTCGCGCGATGCGAAGAAGCGCTGCAGGTCGCCGACGACCGCCTCCTTCTGGCCGGCCTTCAGCACGACCGAGTCGAGCTTGCGGTTGTTGCCGAGACGCGCGCGCGACCACTCGTTGCTGTAGGGCGAGGGCACGTAGATCGCGATGCGGTTCAGCTCCCGCGCGATGCGGTGGTCCATCGCCTCGCCCACCAGCTTCTGCAGCGGGTGCTTGTCGCGGCCGAGCGTCGACAGGCTGATCTTCTCGATGATCGAGTTGGCGACCTGGATCTCGCGCTTCATCCACATGAGGCGGCCGTCCATGAAGAACAGGTGGAAGCCCTCGCCGGGTGAGAACACGGTCGCGGGCCGGCCGCCCTGCTGGAGCTCGTCCTGCAGGCTCTGGTAGCTCGACGTGTTGGTGCGCACCGCGCGCACGGTGAAATTGTTGAGGCGGCGCAGCGCGTCGCGGCTGTCCATGTACTCGACGAGCGCCGGAAACATGAGCTCGTCGCGGCTGTCGACCGTGAGCGTGGTCACGAAGAAGTGCTTCGCCCAGGCTGCGAACTTGGCGGGCACGTCGCGCAGCCACATCGCGGCGACGCCCAGCAGGGCGAGCGCCACCCCTCCGGAGAGGAGCTGGTTGGAGCCGAGGACGGAGGTCAGGGTGTCGAACACGGGGCACTCCCGATCATGACGCGACGCACCATTGCGCCGACATGCATCAACGCGGAGTCTGGGCAAACGGCCGACAGGGGTCCAGCCGAGCGGGGCAGGGGGTGGACAGGCGCGGGAGATGCTGCGTCGCAACATCGAAAACATCCATGTTCGTCCTGGACAAATACGAAATCTTGTCCGACGCATTGCCAAGTTTCCAACACGAAATGGACATCGAATCGCGAAAGTACGGAGAGTGAGCGCTAGCACCCAGAACAATTGGCGCGTTCGTACGACTCCAATCCGTGATGCGCTGCAAGATTGACTCGATCAACGTCTGCATCGAACATACAAGAAATTCAAACGAACGTTTGAAGTACTTCGACGGCAACGGCGAGGCGCGAGGCATGACGAAACCGACGATGACGGGCAACGTGATTCCGATCGGGACCCAGTCCGGCAGTCCCCCGGCGACGAAGGATCGCATCCTGGATGCCGCCGAGGCACTGTTCATGGCGCACGGCTACGAGGCGACCAGCCTGCGCGCGATCACCGCGGCGGCCGAGGTCAACCTCGCCGCGGTGAACTACCACTTCGGCAGCAAGGAAGAACTGTTCGAGGCCGTGCTCACCCGCCGGCTCGACCCGATGAACCAGCGCCGGGTCGCGCTGCTGACGACGCTCGAGGAGCGCGCCGCGCCCGCCCCGGTGGCGAGCGAGCGAATCCTCTCGGCCCTGCTGGTCCCGGCGCTCGAGCTCGCCCGCGATCCCGAGCGAGGCGGCGGCAACTTCCTGCGCCTCTTGGGACGCGCGTATGCCGATCCGGCGCCGTTCATCCGCCGCTTCCTCGCGGCACAGTACGCCGAGATGATCGGCCGCTTCAAGACGGCGTTCGGCCGCGCGTTGCCGCACCTGCCGGCACGCGAGCTCTCCTGGCGACTGCATTTCCTGATGGGCGCGCTGTCCTACACGCTGGCGGGAACCGATGCGCTGAAGCTCATTGCCGAGATCGCCCCCGGCGACGGCGGCGGCAGCAGCGACGAGCTCTTGCTCGCGCGTCTCGCGCCGTTCCTTCTCGCGGGACTCACCGCACCGCTTCCCGACCTGACGGGCGCGAGCCCGTCGCTCGACGGCGTGCTCGCCCGCGGCGATTAGAGCCCCGACTCCAGACGCAACCGCGAACATGTTCAATCGATGCGTAGCCACGGGCGCACCGCGCCATTGGTACGCGGCAAGGAGCACGACATGCTGACAGCCCTCTGGCTCATCGTTTTCATCGTGGCGGCCATCGCGCTCGCCTATGCCAACGCGTCTGCCCTCGCCTGGGTCGCCGCGGGCGCCGCGTTCCTCGGCGTCGCCTGGGTCGCCGGCCTCTTGCCGGCATGGCTCACGCTCGCGCTCGCGGCCGCCTTCGTGATCGTCGCGCCGGCGCTCGTGGTGCCCGGCCTGCGCCGCCGCCTCGTCTCCGAGCCGCTGCTGCGCGCGTTCCGCAAGGTGCTGCCGCCGATGTCGCAGACCGAGCGCGAGGCGATCGAGGCCGGCAGCGTCTGGTGGGACGGCGAGCTGTTCTCGGGCAAGCCCGATTGGCGCAAGCTGCTCGCGGTGCCGCGCGGCACGCTCACGCCCGAGGAGCAGCACTTCCTCGACCACGACGTCGAGGAACTCTGCGCGATGGTCTCGGACTGGGAGACCACCAACGTCTACAAGGACCTGCCGCCGAACGTGTGGAAGTTCGTCAAGGACCGCGGCTTCCTCGGCATGATCATCCCGCGCGAGTACGGCGGCCTCGGCTTCTCCGGATACGCCCACTCGCAGGTCGTGCAGAAGATCAGCACGCGCTCCGGCACGGCGGCGGTGACCGTGCTGGTGCCGAACTCGCTCGGGCCGGGTGAGCTCCTGCTGCACTACGGCACCGACGAGCAGAAGCGCCACTACCTGCCACGCCTCGCCAAGGGCCTCGAAATCCCCTGCTTCGCGCTCACCAACCCGAGCGCCGGCTCCGATGCCGCGTCGATCCCCGACTACGGCGTCGTCTGCTGGGGCGAGCACGAGGGCAAGAAGGTCCTGGGCCTCAGGGTTACCTGGGACAAGCGCTACATCACGCTGGGCCCCGTCGCGACGCTGCTCGGCCTCGCGTTCCGCGCCTACGACCCGGATCACCTTGCCGGCAACAAGGACGAGATCGGCATCACCTGCGCGCTGATCCCGACGTCGCACCCGGGCGTCGACATCGGCCGCCGCCACATGCCGCTCAACGCCGTGTTCCAGAACGGCCCGACCTGGGGCAAGGACGTGTTCATTCCGATGGACTGGG
>CAYQAF010000081.1:0-7369 GCA_964415375.1 uncultured Alcaligenaceae bacterium | reverse complement strand
CACCGGCGGCACCGCGAGCGCGCGCGGCACGCTCGACGCGACGTTTCCGCACGATGCGCCGGCGCGCGTCAGGTGGGCGGGCAACCTTGCGCTCGAGAACTTCGCCGCGAACGACCCCCCGACCGGCAACAAGCTTCTCGCCTGGCGAACGCTGCGGCTCGACGGCACGAAGGCCAACCTCGACCCGTTCGAGGCGTCGGTGCAGGGCATCGCGCTCGACGACTTCTACGCGCGCGTGATCGTGTACTCCGACGGCACGCTCAACCTCGCGAAGATCGCGCGCGGCGACGAGGCCGCGCCCGGCCCTGGCGCTCATCAGTCGGCGGTGCCGAAAAGCCGCACGCGGCGCAGCGGCGCGCTCGCCGGCACGACGAGCGCATTCGGCAGCGCGGCCGCGGCGGCCGGCAATTCGCTGCGGCGCGCGAGCGACGGCAGCCTGCCGCTGTCGCTCGGGCGCATCGCGCTCTCGAACGGCAACATCGTCTTCAGCGACTTCTTCATCCGGCCGAACTACGGCGCGAACCTCACCGGCGTGACCGGGACGGTTTCCGCGATGTCGCCCGCGCAGGCCGGCGTGATCGACGTGACGGCGAAGGTCGACGACGCGGCGCCGGTCGAGATCCACGGCGAGCTGCAGCCGTTCGCGCGCGACCTGTCGTTCCGCATCTCCGGAAAGGCGCGCGACATCGAGTTGCCGCCGCTGTCGCCTTACTCCGCCAAGTACGCGGGCTACGGCATTACCCGCGGCAAGATGAACTTCGACGTCGACTACAAGGTCGAGAACCGCAAGCTCGATGCGAAGAACCGGCTGGTGCTCGAACAGCTCACCTTCGGCGACAAGGTCGACAGTCCGGACGCGACGAAGCTGCCGGTGCTCTTCGCGGTGTCGCTGCTCAAGGACGCGAACGGCGTCATCAACCTCGACATCCCGATCAGCGGCACGCTCGACGATCCACAGTTCTCGGTGTTCGCGATCGTCGTCAAGGTGATCGTCAACCTGCTCACCAGGGCGGCCACAGCGCCGTTCGCGCTGCTGTCGTCGATCGCGGGTGGTGCGGGCGGTGCGACGGGCGGCGAGGACCTCGCGCTCCTCGACTTCGCCGCGGGCAGCGTGGCCATCGAGGGCGAGGCGGCGGGGCGCGTCGAGCGGCTCGCCAAGGCGCTCGCCAGCCGCCCCGCGCTCATGCTCGACGTCAGCGGCTACGCGGACACGGCGAGCGACGGCGATGCGCTCGCGCGCGGCGCGCTCGACCGCAAGCTCCGCGAGTCGAAGTTCGGTGCGGTGGCGGGCACGCCGGACGAGACGTCTTCGGCCGATGCGATCCGGCTCACGCCCGAGGAACGGGCCTGGTGGATCGATCGTCTGTACCGGGACACGCCGATCGAGTCCCGACCACGCGACGCCTCCGGCGCCCTCGCCACGGTTGCGCCGGCCGCAATGGAGGCAACGCTCGCGAAACACTTCACGCCGCCGCCTGCCGCCGTCGCGGACCTGGGGCTGCAGCGCGCGCGGGCGGCGAAGGACGCGCTCGTCGCGCGCGGCATTCCGGCGGAACGGGTGTTCCTGGTCGCGCCGAAGGCCGGGGCGGCGCCGCCGAAGGCCCCACCCCGGCGGGTCGAGTTCGGGCTGCGCTGAAGTCGCGACGCAGCGACGCGCGGGCAGTCAGCCGTGCTGGGCGCGGTAGTGCTCGCGCCGGAGCGCCTCGGCGGCGAAGTCCTCGAGTTCGGGATCCATCGCGCTTCGTGCCGAAACGATGCCCACCGGCTTGCCATTCTCGATCACCGGCATGTGCCGGAAGCCCTTTTCGTGCATCACGGCGAGTGCGGAGCCGAATGGCACGTCGGGGCTGGTGGTGTGCGGCTTGGGGGTCATCACGGCGGCGACGGCGGTCGCCGCGGGATCGAGCCCGGGGGCAACGACCCGGAACACGACGTCGCGCTCGGTGAGGATGCCGACCAGCGCTTCGCCGTCGACGATCATCACCGCACCGACGTTGCGGCCGGCCATCATTGACGCTGCCTTCCGGACAGTCGTGTCCGGCGTCGCCGTGACGACGTTCCGGCGCCGCATCACGGACCGGACGGGGCGGTCGAACATGGCAGTTTCGCTTTCGGTGGACGGGGTTCCGTGCGACGGGCGTCCGGGCGGGCGCCAAGCGCATGCACTAGGCGCGACCCTACCCGTACCCGGCGCCGGCGCGATTGATCGCGATCAAGCCCGCACCGGACGGTTTGGTTCTGGCGGCCCCCGCCCGGGACTCCTGTTGCGGCGCAAGACCACGGCCGGCGGCACTCGGGGGGGCCAACGGCAGGGGTCGTTGCGGTAACGGCCGCCGGAAAGACAACGGGCGCCGTCTAGGCGCCCGCGGCAGGGGAAGGCGGCAGCGGGTCAGACGCGGCGGCGGTACTCGCCGGTGCGCGTGTCGACCTCGATCCTGTCGCCGGTGCTGACGAACAGCGGCACCGCGACCTCGAATCCGGTGGCGAGCTTGGCCGGCTTCATCACCTTGCCGGAGGTGTCGCCCTTGACCGCGGGCTCGGTGTAGATCACCTCGCGCACGAAGCTGTTCGGCATCTCGACGGAGATCGCGCGGCCGTCGTAGAACGTGATCTCGCAGGGCATGCCGTCCTCGAGGTAGTGGAGCGCGTCGCCCATGTTGTCCGCCTCGACCTCGTGCTGGTTGAAGTCGGCGTCCATGAACACGTACATCGGGTCGGCGAAGTACGAGTAGGTCGCGTCCTTCTTCTCGAGCTGGATCGTCTCGAACTTCTCGTCGGCGCGGTAGATGGTCTCGGTCGGGCTGCCCGAGAGCAGGTTCTTGAGCTTCATCTTCACGACCGAGGCGTTGCGGCCGGATTTCGAGAACTCGGCCTTCTGCACGACCATCGGATCCTTGCCGATCATGATCACGTTGCCGGCGCGGACTTCCTGTGCGGTTTTCATGGCGATTCCTGAAGTTTCTGGGCAGTTCCGGCCCGGGGGCTCGGCGGGCACGTCGCCCGCACGGCCGAACGGTCCGGAAACCAAATTCGGGGAACCGATAATTATAGCCGAACCCGGCAAAAATCAACAAGTTGGCCGGTGAGATCCGGCAGCCGGGCGAGCTCGCCGGCGCAGCGCCGCGCGTGCGAACCGAGTGCGGGCAGCGCGCGTTTCAGCGGGCTCCAGGCGGCGCCGAGCGCCGGCCCGTCGCCGGCGTTGAACGCGTCCTGAAAAGCCCGCCATGCACTGCAGGTGACCGCGTCCAGCGTGGCGCCGTAACGATCGGCGAAGGCCGCGAGCTTCGCCCGATGTGCGCCCGCAGGCTGCGGGTAGGCGTGCCACGCCAACGGCTGCGCGGCCCACAGCGCGCGCACGAACGAATCCTCGCCGCGAACGATGTCGAGGTCGCAGGCCCACAGCCGACAGTCGAAGGCCGCCTGGTCGACGAAGGGCACCACGGCGAGCGCGAGGTTGCCCGCGCGCGCGACGCCGCCTGGACGGGGCAGGGCACCGTGCAGGTAGCGGTCGAGCGCCGCCGTGGCCACGCCGTCCGGAACGAGGCAGGCGACCGGCGAGTCATCGTTCGCCCACGCGTCGAGAAGCGCCGGCAGCGCGTCGTTCGGGTAGCAGAACAGGCTCACCGTCAGCGCATCGTCGGCCGGCGGGGCGAGCCCGAGCGACGTCCACGGCGCCGTGCGTGCATCGGGCGCGTTGCCGCGGGCATCCCGCGCCTCGGCGAGCCCGCGCTCGCGCAGCAGCCCGCCGGTCTCTGCCGTGAATCCCGGGAAGAAGAACCAGCGGGTGAGCGGACGCGACGGATGTCGCGACGGCAGGCCGTGCGCGCCGTCGACCCAGCTTTCAGCCGAGAGGTACTCGAGGTTGATCCACACGGGCGCGCGTCGTGCCACCTGCATCGCATCGAGCCAGGCGTCGGGCAGCCCGCAGCCGAAGGCCTCGACGATCACATCCGGGGATGGGTCCGGTGCGGTGGACGGTTCCAGCGCGCGCACGCGGATGCCGCCGCAGGCCGTGTCGCGCGACGCGGCGTCGAGACCCGGCGCGATGCGCGCGAGGCTCCTGCGATCGTCGATCCATAGCGTGACCGCGGCGCCGTGCTCGGCGACGAGGGTGCGCGCAAGGCGCAGGGCGACTCCGGCATCGCCGTAGTTGTCGACGACGCGGCAGGCGATGTCGAAGCGCATGGCGGGTATTATCGGCCGATGCACGCGTCCACCGAGCCGCTGGTGATCGACGTCGTCTCCGACGTCGTGTGTCCCTGGTGCTTCATCGGCAAGCGCCATCTCGAGGCCGCGCTCGCCGGCCTCCCCGAGGCCGCGGGCGCGAAGGTGCGCTGGCATCCGTTCGAGCTCAACCCGGACCTGCCGCCGGAGGGCGTGGACCGCAAGGGTTACCTCGAGGCCAAGTTCGGCGGGCCGGCGCGGGCAGCGGAGATCTACGCGCGCGTTCGCGAGGCCGGAGTGCGCGCGGGCCTCGACTTCGACTTCGACGCGATCGTGCGCCAGCCCAACACGCGCGATGCGCATCGTCTGATCGCCTGGGCACAGTCACGCGGCGATGCGGGACCGCTGGTCGAGCGGCTGTTTCGCGCCTACTTCCAGGAAGGCCGATACGTAGGGGACCGCGACACGCTGGCGGCGCTTGCCGCCGAGGCGGGCTTCGACGCGGAAGCGGCGCGCGTGTGGCTCGAGTCCGGGCTCGGCGCCGACGAGATCACCGACGCCGAGGCGCGCGTGCGCGGGATCGGCATCACCGGCGTTCCGTTCTTCATCTTCGACGGCAGGGTGGGGCTCTCCGGCGCACAGCCGCGGCAGACGTTGCGTGAGGCGATCGCGCAGGCGCGCGCGGCCGCGACCGGTTCGGCCGGCGGGTAGCGAGCCGGCCCGCGTCGGCATGCGGCATCGCTAGAACGCCTCGTCCCAGGGCTTCGACAGGCGGATCGCGGCAGTGATCAGCCCGACCATGCTGTAGGTCTGCACGAAGTTGCCCCAGGGTTCACCGGTGGCGGGATCGAGGTGCTCGGCGTACAGGCCGTGGCAGGTGCGGCGGGCGAGCAGGCGCTCGAACACCGCCCGGGCTTCGTCGCGGCGACCGGTGGCCGCCAGCGCGTTCACGTACCAGAACGTGCAGACCAGGAAAGCGTTCGTCGGTTCGCCGAAGTCGTCACGCTCAACGTAGCGGAACACGTAGCCGCCGCGGATCAGCTCGCGCTCGATCGCGCGCACCGTGGCGTCGAAGCGCGGATCGCCGGGGTCGACGAAGCCGAGGTCGGCGAGCAGCAGCAGGCTCGCATCGAGATCGTCACCGCCGACCACCGACACGAACGTGCCGCGCTCCGCATTGAAGCAGTGGGCGCTGACGAAGGCCTCGATGCGTGCCGCTTCGCCGCGCCAGGCGGCCCCCCGCGCGGGCAGGCCGAGCCGATCGGCCATGCGGGCGAGGCGATCGCACGCGCACCAGCACATCACCGCGGAAAAGGTGTGGACGCGCGCGGTGCCGCGCAGCTCCCACAGGCCCGCGTCGGGTCGGTCGAACAGGGCCGCGGCGCGGCGGCCGAACCGCTCGAGGCGCTCGAACAGCGCGACGTCGCCCTTGCGTGCGAGCCGCTCGTCGAAGAAGACGTGCGTCGCCGCGAGCACCGCCGATCCGTAGACGTCGTGCTGCGTCTGCCGCCAGGCGTCGTTGCCGATGCGAACCGGGCCCATGCCGCGGTAGCCCGGCAGCGACGCGATCGTACGCTCGGTGAGCGACGCCTTGCCGTCGATCGCGTAGACGGGCTGGAGCGAGCCGTCGGCGCTGCCGGCGGTCGCGTTCACGACGTAGCGCAGGTAGCCCTCCATCGTCTCGGTGGCGTTGAGGCGGTTCAGCGCGTCGACGACGAAGTACGCGTCGCGCAGCCAGCAGTAGCGATAGTCCCAGTTGCGGCCCGACCCGTCGGACTCGGGAATCGAGGTCGTCATCGCCGCGACGATTGCGCCGGTGTCGTCGAAGTGGTTCAGCTGCAACGCGATCGCGGCGCGGATCACGGCCCCCTGCCACTCGAACGGTATCGCGAGCCGCCGCACCCAATCGCGCCACCACACGATCGTTTCCTCGATGAAGTGCCTGCCCATCCCGGCGACGGCCTCGTTCACCGGCTCGTCGGGACCGAGCACGAGCGTCACCGCATCCTCGACGAAGAACGGCCGCTCCTCCCGGATCGCGGTGATCGATGCGTCGGTGGTGAGCCGCAGCGTGTGCGAGGTGCCGACGTAGCGGATGTGGTGGCTGCCCATCGTGACCGCGGGGACTTCGGCACCGTGGTTCGCGGCCGGTCGCAGGCGCACCGTGATCCGGGGACTGCCCGCGAGCCGCCGGACCCGCCGCACCAACGTCACGGGCTGGAACACGCGGCCGTACTGGCGGAAGCGCGGGACGCAGTCGGTGATCTCGACGACGCTGCCGGACGCGTCGGTGATCGTGGTGACGAGCACGGCCGTGTTGGCGACGTATTCCTGCGCGTACGAAACCGCATCCGCCATCTCCACGGCGAACACGCCCCGCGCGTCCGGCGGTGGCGCCGTGTCGAGGAGCGCACAGAACATCGGATCGCCGTCGAGCGAGGGGTAGCAGCCCCAGACCACCGTTCCCTCGGCATCGACGAGGAGTCCGATGCGGCCGTTGCCGATCAGTGCCAGTTCCAGCGTTCGCGTCACGCGGTCGTCTCCACGGCAGGGATGGCGGCGAGCGAGTCCGCGAGCCAACGGCGCACCGCCGCGACGTCGTCGAGCCGGAACCGCGCGCGCGAGCGTCCCCTGCCCACCTTGACCGACCAGCCGCCGAGCGCGTCGACCATGGCGAACCCGTGCTCGTCGCCACGGTCGTCGCCGACGAACACCGGGAAGCGGCCGCGGAAGGGCACTTCGCCCATGAAGTCCCGAATCGCCGCGCCCTTGTCGCGGCCCTCGGGGCGAAGCTCCAACAGGCACTTGCCGGGCTGCAGCTCGTAGCCGGTGGTGCCGGTCGACTCGACGCCATCGCGCACCGCGCGGCGCACCAGGCCCGCGAGCTCTGGCGCCTGGCGGTAGTGGATCGCGAGTGAGTGGCCCTTGTCCTCGAGCAGGAGCCCCGGGTGGGCGCTCGCGAACGTGGTGAACAGCGCGCGCAGGCGGGCGAGCGTGTGCGGAGCGGGGGCATGGATGTGCACGGTGCCGTGCGCGTTGCGCCGCTCTGCCCCGTGCTGTCCCGCGACCGGCATCGCGAGTCCGGGGAAGAGCCGGTCGACGTCCGAGATGCCGCGGCCGGTGACGAGCGCGAACGCGCCATCGAGCGCGTGGCCGAGCGCCGGCAGGAGCTCGCGCACAGTGCGATCCGGCCGGGCCGCCTCGG
>CAYQAF010000080.1:0-7383 GCA_964415375.1 uncultured Alcaligenaceae bacterium | reverse complement strand
TCCCGTATACCCACTCGTGGGTCTCGGGCCACACGCCGAGCTTCTCGATGTCGTCGAAGTAGATCGCGGCGGCCCGGCGTCCCGCGATGGCCAGCGACTCGAGGTAGGCGACCGCGTCGCCGGCGGTCGCGAAGGGGATCCGGTAGCGCAGCGCCTCGGAGATCGGGAAGATGTCGAGCGTGTGGCCGTCCTCCTCGGTGGTGAAGTGCCGGTCGAGTTCGTCCTGCGTACGTCCGGCACACAGGAAGTGGTAGTCGTCGACGGTCGCGTAGCGGATGCCGCAGCGGGCGAGTGCCGGCACCACCGACGACTCCCAGACCCGCTCGGTGAGCCACGCGCCGCGCGGCGTGGCGCCGAAGCGCCGGGCCAGCTTCGCCGACAGCGCGTCGATCTGCGACAGCCGGTCGCGATAGGGAATCGCCGCGAGCACGGGCTCGGTGTCTCCCGCGCCGAACATCTCGACCTGCCCGCGGGCGACCATCTGCCGCAGGAGCTCGATGTCGTCGGGGAAGCGCGCCGCGAGATCGTCGAGCAGCGGCCCGCTGAAGTGCACCGTGAAGCGGAACGCGGGGTAGTCGGCCATCGTGCGCAGGAACGGGCCGTAGCAGCGCTCGTGGGCGTGGTCGATCACCTCGGGGAAGTTGCCCGCGGGCTGGTGGGCATGCACGCCGAAAAGCAGCGTGACGGGGTCGGTCATGGCGGAGCCGTTCGAGTAAGCGTGGGCGGGCGGGTCACACCGCGCGGCGGATGGCCCCGTCGGAGGGCGCGGTGGCGTTGCCGAGCGAAACCGGCGTGTCGAGCGTCGCCGGAGGCGCGACGCCGAGGGTCTGGTACAGGCGCTGCAGCGTCGCGCGGAACAGCGCATCGAAGCGCGCCACCGACTCGGCCGGGTTGTAGTCGCCGAACCACCAGGTCCAGTCGGAGCTCTCCGCCACCGCGAGGTGGCGCGTCGCTACCGCGACCTCTCCCGGGTCGAGCCCGCCGGCGGTGCGCGCCGTGTCGAACGCGGCCTTGGCCTCGCACAGCAGGTCCCACGCCCGGTTCTTGTCCGTCGAGCCGATCCACGTCGTGAGATCGCCGAACACCCAGCTGCCGGCGACGAGGCCGGGCAGTTCGCCGCACGGATCGGCCGCGCCGGCGGCGAGGCTTGCCTCGCGCCAGCCCATCCACTCGCGCATCGTGCACGGACGGATCGACGCATGCGCGGCAAGGAGCTCGTAGAGGTCCCGGAGGAAGAAGTAGCCGTTGTACGGGTAGTACTCCCAGGCGTTCTCGCCGTCGATGATGACCGTGACCAGCGGACGCGGGGCGGGCGCGGTGCGCTGGGCGAGCAACTCCACCTCGCCCACGAAATGCCGCGCGGCATCGCCGCTGTGCCACTTCCGGTACTCGAAGCCGATCAGGTCGGAAAGCAGGTCGTCGCGGAACAGGCACATCACGTCCGGCGCGAGCGTGGGCAGCCGATAGGGCCGGGCCATCGCGGCCGGCGTGAGCTCCCGACCCGCGCGGCGCAGGCTGTTGCCGAGCACCTGGCTCCCCGAAGCGATCCAGCGTACCGATCGCCCGTCGAGCGCACGCACGAACGCATCGCTCACCGCACCTTCCGGCGGCCACAGCCCGGTCGCGGCGCGCCCGAAGCGCGATGCATGCCGGTCGAGCGCCTCGTCGATCTGCCGGTCGAGCCGCTCGCGCCCGCCCGGATAGCACGCTGCGTCCGGGAGCGGCAGGTCGGGCCGCGCTTCGCGCGCGCATGCGAAGTCGAGCAGCAGCGGGCCGATCGGGTGCGTGGCGGGAGACGTCGTGAGCTCGATGACGCCGGCTTCCTCGAGCCGCCGATAGCGCGGCACGATCGAGGCGATCACCTCGCCGATCGTGGCGAGGAGCGCCGCGCGCTGCGCGTCGCTGAATCCCGTGCCCACCGTCATCAGCCCGGGCAGCAGCGGATGGGCGCGGCGCACCGTCTCGCCGGTCCACGCGAGGTGGTACCAGGTGACGAGGTCGGCGAGATACCGGTCGGACAGGTAGCCCGCCGCGTCGCGCACGTCGTCGCCTGCCGCGAGCGCGAGTTCGTGCAGGCGACGGTACGCGGGGTAGGGTGCGATCAGCTGCGCGTGGTTGGCGTGGAAGCACTGCCCGAACACCGCTGCCCGCTCCTCGGCCGAGAACGGCTCCGCCACGGGCTTGGCGAGGAGCCGGAGCAGCGGATCGCGAAAGGCGCCCGCAGCAAACTGCGCCGCGTAATCCTCGAGCTGCTCGAGCAGCACCGGCACGAAGTTGACCACCGCGCGCATCGCCGGCTGCGCCTCGAGGTGCGCCGCCATGTCGGCGTAGTCCTTGATCGCGTGCAGGTACACCCACGGCTGGCGGTACTCGCCAGAGAGCGGATCACGGTAGTCCGGCTGGTGCATGTGCCACACCAGCACGAGGTCGACGGTACGAAGCGGGGTCATCGTGTGCGCGCGGCCCTAGGACCGCGCGCGCGTCAGCGCCGGGTCGTCGGTCATCGCAGGTGGTGGATCTGCTGCCCGAGCATGTCGGGGGTGACCAGCGTCACGCCGCGCTCGGTCACGAGGAAACGGCGCCGGTCCTCGTCGGGGTCGACGCCGATGCGCGTGCCCGGTGGCAGGTTGCAGCCCTTGTCGATCACCGCGCGCCGGATCACGCAGTGACGGCCGACGTCGTTGTTGCCGAGCAGCACCGAGTCGTCGATCAGGCTGAAGCTGTGCACATACACCTTGGAGAAGAGCAGCGAGCGACGCACCGTCGCGCCGCTGATGATGCAGCCACCCGAGACCAGCGCGTCGATGGCCTCCCCGCGGCGGGTCTCGTCGTCGAACACGAACTTGGCCGGCGGCAGCTGCTCCTGGTGCGTCCAGATCGGCCAGTTCGCATCGTAGAGGTTGAGGTCCGGCGTCACGTGCGTGAGGTCGAGGTTTGCCTCCCAGAACGCGTCGATCGTGCCGACGTCGCGCCAGTACGGCCGGTCGCCGATCATGTTGACGCAGCTCTCGGCGAAGTCGTGCGCCATCACGCGGTAGCCGCGCTCGATCAGGTGCGGGATGATGTCCTTGCCGAAGTCGTGCGAGGACGCGCGCAGGTCGGTGTCGCGGATCAGCTGCTCGTAGAGAAACGACGCGTTGAACACGTAGATGCCCATGCTCGCCAGCGCGACGTCGGGGCGCCCGGGCATCGGCTGCGGCTCCGCCGGCTTCTCCTGAAAGCCGACGATGCGGCCCGTCTCGTCGACCTGCATGACGCCGAGGCCGGTCGCATCCTGCACCGGCACCTGGATGCAGGCGATCGTCATGTCGGCCTTGCGCGCGGCGTGATCGACCAGCATGCGCGCGTAGTCCATCTTGTAGACGTGGTCGCCGGCGAGCACCAGGATGTATTCGGGGGCGTGCGCGCGCAGCAGGTCCATGTTCTGGTACACGGCATCGGCGGTGCCCCGGTACCAGTCCGCGGTCACCCGTTGCTGTGCAGGCAGCAGCTCGACGAACTCGTTGAACCGGCCGTCGAGGAACGACCAGCCGCGCTGGACGTGCCGGATCAGGCTCTGCGCCTTGTACTGGGTCGCAACCCCGATGCGCCGGATGCCGGAATTCACGCAGTTCGACAGCGTGAAGTCGATGATCCGGAACTTTCCGGCAAACGGCACCGCCGGTTTGGCCCGCCAGTCGGTGAGCGGACCCAGTCGCGAGCCGCGACCGCCCGCCAACACCACGGCGAGCGTATTTCGTGCCAGCCGCGAGCCCGCGGGGCCCTGGTCCTCGTCCTTGTAGGGGCAATTCCTGCCGTGCCTGCAGTCGATCATGACGCTCTCCGGGCTGCCGTGCGACGCTCGGGTACCCCCGCGTCGCACACGCTCACTATAATGCGATCGTGAAACCTGCCCATGCCGCGCCGACCGAAAGCGGTCCGCGCGAACGACTCCTCGCGGCGCGCCTGCACGATCCGCGCGCTTTCCTCGGACTGCATCGCGACGGAGCGGCCTTCGTCTACCGCGCCTTCCGGCCCGCGACGTCTCGAATGTGGCTCAGGACCGATGACGGTCCGGTGACGCTCGCCCGCGACGGTGCCAGCGACCTGTTCGTCGCGCGTCTCGCCGCGCCGCCGACGGCGCCGTACCGGCTCGTCGCCGAGTCCGAGGGTCGCAAGACCGAGTTCGTCGATCCCTACGGCTTCGCGCCGACGATCGGGGACTTCGACCTGCACCTCTTCAACGAGGGCCGGCTGCTCGAGGCCTGGCGCATGCTCGGTGCGGTGCCGATGTCGCTCGCAGGCGTTGCCGGCGTGCGCTTCGCGGTGTGGGCGCCCAATGCCGAGCGAGTCTCCCTGGTCGGCGACTTCAACGGCTGGGACGGCCGCACGCATCCGCTCGATGCGCGGGGTGCGAGCGGCGTGTGGGAGCTGTTCGTGCCCGGGCTCGAGGCCGGCGCGCTCTACAAGTTCGAGCTCCGTCACCGCGACACCGGGCTCGTGTTCGCGAAGAGCGATCCCTACGGGCGCGCGTTCGAGTTGCGGCCGTCGACGGCCGCGCGCGTGATGGCGGACAGTGACTACCGCTGGGGTGACGGCGAATGGCTTGCACGCCGGGCCGCGTTGGACTTCCAGCGCGCGCCGATCAACGTCTACGAGGTCCACGCGGGCTCGTGGATGCGCCATCCCGACGGGCGCTTCTACGGCTGGCGCGAGCTTGCCGACCGGCTCGTTCCCTACGCCTCCGACCTGGGCTTCACGCACATCGAACTGATGCCGATCACCGAGCATCCGCTCGACGAGTCGTGGGGCTACCAGACCACCGGCTACTTCGCGCCGACGTCGCGCCACGGCACGCCCGACGACTTCCGCGCGTTCGTCGACCGCTGCCACCAGGCGGGCCTCGGCGTGATCCTCGACTGGGTGCCGGGACACTTTCCCGGCGACGCCTTCGCCCTCGCGCACTTCGACGGCACGGCGCTCTACGAGCACGCCGACCCCCGCGTCGGACGCCATCCCGACTGGGGCACGCACGTGTTCAACTACGGCCGGCCGGAGGTGCGCTCGTTCCTGCTCTCCTCGGCGTGCTACTGGCTGTCCGAGTTCCACCTCGACGGCTTGCGCGTCGACGCGGTCGCATCGATGCTCTATCTCGACTACTCGCGTGCCGCCGGCGAATGGATTCCCAACCGATACGGCGGACGCGAGAACCTCGAGGCGATCGATTTCGTGCGCGACATGAACACCTTCGTGCACGGACGCTTCCCCGGCGCGGTGACGATCGCCGAGGAATCGACGGCGTGGCCGATGGTCTCGCGCCCTGTCGACGCGGGCGGGCTCGGCTTCACGATGAAGTGGAACATGGGCTGGATGCACGACACGCTCGAGTTCATGCGGCGCGACCCGGTGCATCGGCGCTATCACCACCGGATGCTCTCGTTCGGCCAGCTCTACGCCTACACCGAGAACTTCGTGCTGCCGCTTTCCCACGACGAGGTCGTGCACGGCAAGCGTTCGCTCCTCGGCAAGATGCCCGGCGACCCATGGCAGCAGTTCGCCAACGCCCGGCTGCTCGTCGCGTGGCAGATGACCTACCCGGGCAAGAAGCTCTCGTTCATGGGCAACGAGTTCGCGCAGGGGCCGGAGTGGAGCGAGCGGGGCGAGCTCGCGTGGCCCCAGCTCGGGCTCGAGGCCCACGCCGGCGTGCAGCGGTTGTATCGCGATCTCGGCCGTCTGTACCGGGACGTTCCGGCGCTCCACGACCAGGACTTCGAGCAGGGCGGCTTCGAGTGGCTGGACGTCGACGACTCGGCCCGCTCGGTGCTCTCGTTCGTGCGGCGCGCCCGCGACGGCAGCTTCGTCATCGTGGCGCTCAATTTCACGCCGGTGCCGCGCAACGACTACCACGTGGGGGTGCCGCGCGCGTGCGCCTACCGGGAACTCGTCAACACGGACTCCCGGCACTATGGCGGCGGAGACCTCGGCAACCGCGGCGAGATCATCGCCAGACCGGGCCATCCGTCGCGTCCGGCGACCCTTGCGCTGGTGCTGCCACCGCTCGCCGCGCTGGTGCTCGTGCCGGCCTGAACGTCTGCGTTGCATGCTGCGTTTCGGTCCGCGGGACACATGCTTCGCGGGTCCCGCGGACCAGTCTCCAGCCCCACCTTAGCGCCCCCGCGACGCGCGGCGTTTGAGCGGTGTCAACGGCACGGGCTCTCGGGGCCGTATCGTTCACTCATGTTGCGCGGCCGCGAGCGCTGCGGCCCCGGTCAGGCCGAGCCGGTCGTCGCGCACGAGGTCGACCGGAATCGTTTCCATCAGCGCGGCGTGCACGCCCTTGGTGCGGAAGGCGGCGAGAAATCGCCCGTCGGCGAGCGCTGCGGCGATCCTGGGCGCGATGCCGCCCGCGACGAAGACGCCGCCCCGCGTCATCAGCGTGAGCGCGTGGTCCCCGGCGACGGCGCCGAGGATCGTGCAGAACAGCGCGACCGCTCGTCGCGCGGCCGGATCGTCGCCCTGCGCCCGCTCGGTCACCGACGCCGCACCTTGCGGCAGGTCATCGTGCGCGGCGGTGCCGGCGCGCGCCCGCGCGAAGGCGTGAAGACGCACGAGTCCCGCCCCCGAGAGCAGGTGCTCGGCCGTCACGCGCCAGACCTCGGCGGCCACGAAGTCGTGCAGCGCGCGTTGCTCCTCGTCCTGCGGCGCGAACGGAACGTGCCCCCCTTCGCCACCGAGGATCCGCGGGTCCCCCGGCATCGGGATGGTGAAAGCGACGCCAAGGCCCGTCCCGGCCCCGATCACCAGGCGCGGCGCCTCGGCCTGCCGCGCCCCGCGCTGCAGGGAATCGAGGCTCTCGGGCGGCAGGTGCCCGATACCCGCGGCGGCGGCCTCGAAGTCGTTGGCAAGTCGGACCCGGGCGATGCCGAAGCGGCGGGCGACCGCGCCGGCGTCGATCGTCCAGGGTGCATTGGTGAGCGTCGCCGTCGATCCCTGCACCGGTCCGGCGACCGCGATGGCCGCGGTCCGCGGCGCGCTGGCGCCGGCTTCGGCAAGAAACGTCGCGAGCGCGTCCTCGAACGTCGCGTGCCCGGCGACGGGCAACACGCGCTCGACGATCGGCTCGGCCGGCCGGCTTGCCGGCGCGAGCCGGAAGCGCGCGTTGGTGCCGCCGATGTCGCCGGCGAGCACCGTGTCGGGGCCGATTGGCGGGAGCGTCGTTTTGGCCATCCAGAGTCGAGTTCCGGGTCCCCACGGGGTCGAAGAAGCCGCGCCGCGCGGGTCGCGCGCGCAACGTTGGCAGAATAGCGGATTCGGCCCCCGATACGTCCGCTCGATCGATGCCTGTCCGCGTGCTGTTCACCGCCTCCGAGTGCGCCCCGTTCGTCAAGACCGGCGGCTTGGCGG
>CAYQAF010000079.1:0-7461 GCA_964415375.1 uncultured Alcaligenaceae bacterium | reverse complement strand
CGACCGCCTCCCAGATCGCATCGGCGGCGCCCGCCGGTGGTACGTAGACGACCGACACGGTGGCGCCGGTCTGCGCGCGCGCTTCCTTCACGCTGGCGAAGATCGGGATGCCCTCGAAGCTCTCGCCCGCCTTCTTCGGATTGACGCCGGCGACGAACGCGGCCGTGCCGTTGGCGTAGTCGCGGCACATCCGCGTGTGGAACTGGCCGGTCTTGCCGGTGATTCCCTGCGTGATGACCTTGGTGCCCTTGTTGATCAGTATCGACACGATGATGTTCCCTTACTTGCCCGCGACGGCCGCGACGATCTTCTGCGCCGCGTCGGCCATGTTGTCCGCGCTGATGATCGGCAGCCCCGAGTCCTTGAGGATCTGCTTGCCCTGGTCGTCGTTCGTGCCCTTCATGCGCACCACCAGCGGCACGGCGAGGTGCGTCTCGCGCGCCGCGGCGACGATGCCGTTGGCGATCGTGTCGCAGCGCATGATGCCGCCGAAGATGTTGACCAGGATCCCCTTCACCTTGGGGTTGGCGAGCATGATCTTGAACGCCTCGGTCACCTTCTCGGTCGTGGCGCCGCCGCCGACGTCGAGGAAGTTCGCGGGCTCGGCGCCGAACAGCTTGATCGTGTCCATCGTCGCCATCGCGAGACCGGCGCCGTTGACGAGGCAGCCGATGTTGCCGTTGAGCGAGATGTACGAGAGGTCGAACTTCGATGCCTCGATCTCGGCCGGGTCTTCCTCGTCGAGGTCGCGCATCTCGACGATCTCGGGGTGGCGGAACAGCGCGTTGGAGTCGAAGTTGAGCTTGGCGTCGAGCGCCACCACGCGGCCGTCGCCGGCGATGATCAGTGGGTTGATCTCGGCGAGCGAGGCGTCGGTCTCGTCGAACACCTTGTAGAGCCCCTGGAACACCGCGCGCGCCTGCGGCACGCTCGCCTCCGGCACGCCGATCTTCCGCGCGACGTCGTCGGCTTCGGCGTCGGTCAGGCCCTTGGCGGGGTCGATCGCGACCTTGTGGATCTTCTCGGGCGTCTTGGCAGCCACCTCCTCGATGTCCATGCCACCCTCGGAGGAAGCCATCAGCGTGACACGCTGCGCGCCGCGGTCGACGACCATCCCGACGTATAGCTCCTTCTTGATGTCGGCGCCCTCCTCGACCAGCAACCGCCGCACCTTCTGGCCCTCGGGGCCGGTCTGATGCGTCTTGAGCTGCATGCCGAGGATCTGCGAGGCGAGCGTCTTCACTTCGTCCAGCGAGCGCGCGAGCTTCACGCCGCCGCCCTTGCCGCGTCCGCCGGCGTGGATCTGCGCCTTGACCACGTAGACCGGGCCCGGCAGATCCTTCGCGACCTTCACTGCCTCGTCCACCGAGAACGCGGGATAGCCCCGCGGCACCGGCAAGCCGTACTTCCTGAAGATCTCCTTGCCCTGGTACTCGTGAATCTTCACGTCGCCTCCCGTTGGGGTCTGACCCCGTTGCTGTTCCGTCGTGCCCGCCGGCCGCGCGATTGCCCGCGCCGCTGCCGGGATCAATCTATGCGGCGCCCCGGTACCACTTAGGGTAGTAGCGGCGCACGGTCTCGCTCGACGTCTCGAGTGCGTGGCAGCGGTCGAGCTGGAACGGCTTGCGCTCCCCGGCATCCTCCCGCGTGAGTCCCGCGAACGTCTGCACGGCAGCCGTCGGCAGGTAGGAGAGGAGTTCGGTGATGTGCGTGCAGCCGTGGACGCCGCCGAGCGCCTCGTACAGGGTCTTGCGGTAACCGTCGACCAGGTTGGCGCCGACCAGCTTGCCGTACGCGGACTCGATCAGGTCGCAACCGCCGGGGTACGGAACCCAATCCGCCTTGACGTCGATCGCGTGGATGCGGAACCCGCGGTCGATCGTCGCCCGCACCCACATGTCGTGCACCGGGTCGCCGGCGCGACGCACGCCCGAGAGCAGCGTGTAGTCGTGGTCCTTGACGTCGGTGAGCCGCGCCTCGATGTCGTACAGCCCGTCGGCGCGCGCATAGCCCTCGAGACTCACGGTGCGAGCGTGCAGGCGCTCGCGCGGTTCGGGCGGGGGGAGCGGCATGGAGGCGTTCGAGGAGGCGAGCGGCGAAACCGGTCGGAGGTCGCGGCGTCCCACTCGTCGAGCGCCCCGGCGCGGCTACAATCGCCGCAAACGCACAATTCTAGGGCGTGGGCCAAGGTCGCCGCAACCCGCGCTTTACGGAGGAAGCCCCGATGCCATTCGTCCTCGCGCTCGACCAGGGCACGACGAGCTCCCGCGCGATCGTCTTCGACCACCGCGGGCAGGCCCGCGGCGTCGCGCAGCAGGAGTTCCGCCAGATCTTCCCCGAGCCGGGGTGGGTGGAAAACGATCCTACCGAGATCTGGGCGACGCAGTCGGCGGTGCTGCACGGGGCGCTCGCCACCGCGGGCATCGGCGCCGCCGACCTGGCCGCGATTGGCATCACCAACCAGCGCGAGACGACGCTGCTGTGGGAGCGCGCCACCGGCCAGCCCGTGGCGAACGCGATCGTCTGGCAGGACCGGCGTACGGCGGGCATGTGCGACCAATTGCGCGCCGCCGGCCATGCGCCGACGTTCACGGCGAAGACCGGACTCGTGCTCGACGCCTACTTCTCGGGCACCAAGCTCAGGTGGCTGCTCGACCACGTGCCTGGCGCAAGGGCACGGGCGGAAGCCGGCGAGCTTGCCTTCGGCACCATCGACAGCTGGCTCGTCTGGAATCTGACGCGCGGCAGCGTGCACGCGACCGACCCGTCGAACGCGAGCCGCACGCTGCTCTACGACATCCACCGCGGCGACTGGGACGACGAGCTGCTTGCGCTCCTCGACGTGCCGCGCGCGGTGCTGCCGCAGATCGTGCCTTCGTCGGGGGTGCTGGGGCACGCAAACCTGGAGGGTATCGACGTGCCGATTGCGGGCATCGCCGGCGACCAGCAGGCGGCACTCTTCGGCCAGGCCTGCCACGCGCCGGGGCTCGCGAAGAACACCTACGGCACCGGCTGCTTCCTGCTGATGAACACCGGACCGAAGGCGGTCGCCTCGCGCAACAACCTGCTCACCACGGTCGCGTGGAAACGCAACGGCATCACCGAGTACGCGCTCGAAGGCAGTGTGTTCATCGGCGGTGCCGTCGTGCAGTGGCTGCGCGACGGGCTGAAGATCATCCGGCAGGCCTCCGAGGTCGAGGCGCTGGCGCGCACCGTGCCAGACAACGGTGGCGTCTACTTCGCACCGGCGTTCGCGGGGCTCGGCGCACCGCACTGGGACGCCTACGCGCGGGGCACGATCGTCGGGCTCACCCGCGGGGCAACCGGCGGCCACATCGCAAGGGCCGCTCTGGAATCGATCGCCTACCAGAGCGCGGACCTGCTCTCGGCCATGGAGAAGGACGCCGGGCTCGCCCTGCCCGAGCTGCGCGTCGACGGGGGAGCGACTGCGAGCAACCTGCTGATGCAGTTCCAGGCCGACCTGCTCGGCGTGCCCGTGGTGCGGCCGCGCGTGCACGAGACGACGGCGCTCGGCGCCGCCTACCTCGCCGGGCTCGCCGTCGGCTACTGGAAGGACGCGTCCGACGTGAAGGCCAACTGGCAGGTCGACCGCACGTTCGAGCCATCGATGGCGCGCGCGCAGGCCGCCGAGATGCGGTCGCGCTGGGAGAAGGCGGTCGAGCGGGCGAAGGGGTGGGCGTAGTCGCTCGTCAGACGGCAATCAACCCGCGCACGTCCTTCGCGTCCATCTCGGCCGCCGGTCCGCTCGCGATCACGCTGCCGCGGCTCATCACCGCGTAGCGGTCGGCGATCCGCTTCGCGAAGTCGTAGTACTGCTCCACGAGCAGCACCGCGAGTCCCTGCTCCTTCGCGAGCCGCACGACCACGCGCCCGATCTCCTCGATGATCGACGGCTGGATGCCCTCGGTGGGCTCGTCGAGGATCAGCAGCGCGGGCTCGCCCATCAGTGCCCGGCCGATCGCGAGCTGCTGCTGCTGGCCGCCGGAGAGGTCGCCGCCACGACGCCCCTTCATCGACTTCAGCACCGGAAAGAGCTCGTAGAGCGAGGCGGGAATTGCGTCGTTCTTCTTTCGCGCCGCGCCGACCTTCAGGTTCTCCTCGACGGTGAGCCGCGGGAAGATCTCGCGGCCCTGCGGCACGAAGCCCAGGCCCCGCGCCACTCGCGCGTGCGGTGGCAGGCCGTCGAGGCTCTTCCCCGACCACTCGATCGATCCCGCGCGCGCCGGGACCAGGCCCATCAGGCAGCGCAGCAGCGTGGTCTTGCCGACGCCGTTGCGCCCGAGCAGCGCGGTCACCTCGCCGGGGCGTGCCTCGAGCGAGACGCCGCGCAGGATGTGGCTGCCGCCGTAGTACTGGTGAAGGTCGCAAACGTTCAGCATCGTCTTGGGGCCGATCAGCGGCCGAGATAGACGTCGACGACGTCCGAGTTCGCCTTGACCTCGTCGAGCGTGCCCTCGGCGAGCACGCGGCCCTCGTGCAGCACGGTGACGCGGCGCGCGATGCGCGCCACGAACTCCATGTCGTGCTCGACGACGACGATCGAGTGCCGGCCACGCAACGTCTCGAGCAGTTCGGCCAGGCGCTCGGTCTCCTCGTCGGTCATGCCTGCTACGGGCTCGTCCAGCAGCAGCAGGCGCGGATCCTGCGCGAGCAGCATGCCGATCTCGAGGCGCTGCTTCTGGCCGTGCGCGAGAAGGCCCGCGGGACGGCGAGTCGCGTCCTCGAGGCGGATCGTGGCGAGCAGCTCCTCGATGCGCCGCCGCGCCTCGTGGCCGGTGCGCGCCGACAGCGCGCGAAACCAGCGTCGGTCGGCCTTGAGCGCGAGATCGAGGTTGTCCCACACGCTGTGCTGCTCGAACACCGTGGGCTTCTGGAACTTGCGGCCGATCCCGGCCTGCGCGATCGCCGATTCGTTCATGCGCGTCAGGTCGATCGATTGCCCGTAGAACACGCGCCCGGCGTCCGGCCGCGTCTTGCCGGTGATGACGTCCATCATCGTCGTCTTGCCGGCGCCGTTCGGCCCGATCACGCAGCGCAGTTCGCCGTCGTCGATCGCGAGCGACAGGGCGTTCAGCGCGCGGAAGCCGTCGAAGCTCACCGTCACGTCCTCGAGGTAGAGGATGACGCCGTGCGTGACGTCGACGCGCGCGGCGTCGGCGACGTGGCCGAACGAGGCGAGGCCGCCGGGCGAGCCGCCGCGGTCGTCGTGCGAGACGGACACGGCCGTCTGCGTCACGGCGCACTCTCCCGGGCCTTGCCGCGCCACGCGATCAGCGTGCCGACCACGCCCTTCGGCAGGAACAGCGTCACCGCGACGAACAACGCACCGAGGAAGAACAGCCAGTACTCGGCGAACGCCGCGGTGAACACGCTCTTCGCGCCGTTGACGATCGCCGCACCGACGATCGGGCCGACGAGCGTGCCGCGCCCACCGATCGCCACCCAGATCACCATCTCGATCGAGTTCGACGGCGCCATCTCGCTCGGGTTGATGATCCCGACCTGAGGCACGTACAGCGCCCCGGCGAGGCCGCAGAGCACGGCGGAGAACGTCCAGACGAACAGCTTGTAGGGCAGCGGGTCGTAGCCCAGGAACATCACCCGCGACTCGGCGTCGCGCACCGCGGTGACCACGCGCCCGAGCTTCGACTGCACGATCGCGCGGCACGCGAGGAAGCCGCCGACGAGCGCCAGGCCCGTGAGCACGAACAGCACGACGCGCGTCTCGATCGCGGCGATGGGGAAGCCCAGGATCCGCTTGAAGTCGGTGAAGCCGTTGTTGCCGCCGAAGCCCGTGTCGTTGCGGAAGAACAGCAACATCGCGGCATAGGTGAGCGCCTGCGTGATGATCGACAGGTAGACGCCCTTGACGCGCGAGCGGAACGCGAACCAGCCGAACACGAAGGCGAGCAGCACCAGCACCAGCAGCGCCATCCCCACCGCCCAGAGGAACGAGTCGCTGCCCTGCCAGAACCACGGCAGCGCCTTCCAGTCGAGGAACACCATGAAGTCCGGCAGGTCGCTCTGGTAGACGCCGTCGCGGCCGATCTGGCGCATCAGGTACATCCCCATCGCATAGCCGCCCAGCGCGAAGAACAGGCCGTGGCCGAGCGAGAGGATCCCGCAGTAGCCCCAGACGAGGTCGAGCGCGACCGCGCAGAGCGCGTAGCAGAGGATCTTGCCGACGAGCGTCAGGCCGTAGGCCGACAACGCGAACGGCGAGTCTGGGGGGACCACGAGTGCCATCACCGGCACGACGACGACGATCACCGTCAACGCGACGGCGACGGCCGCCCAGCCGAACGGCGACAGCAGCGGCGCGGGGTCGGGCGCGAGGGCGACCGCAGGCGTGACCTCGATGACAGCGGCAGGCGCGTTCACGGGTCAGGCCTCCGCCGCGCGGCCCTTGAGAGCGAACAGGCCCTGCGGGCGGCGCTGGATGAACAGCACGATCAGCACCAGCACCGCGATTTTCGCGAGCACCGCGCCGGTGAACGGCTCGAGGAACTTGTTGACGATGCCGAGCCCGAACGAGCCCACCACCGTGCCGGCGAGCTGCCCCACGCCGCCCAGCACCACCGCCATGAACGAATCGACGATGTACGCCTGCCCGAGATCCGGGCCGACGTTGCCGACCTGCGAGAGTGCGACACCGCCCAGGCCCGCCACCCCCGCGCCGAGCCCGAACGCCATCGTGTCGACGCGCGACGTGCGCACGCCCACGCAGCCCGCCATCGCGCGGTTCTGCGTGACCGCCCGCACGAACAGGCCGAGGCGCGTCATGTTGAGCACGGCCCAGACGAGGGCCACGACCGCCAGCGCGAAGGCGATGATCGCGATGCGGTTCCACGGCAGCAGCAGGTTGGGCAGCACCTGGATGCCGCCGGAGAGCCATGACGGGTTGGCGACCTCCACGTTCTGCGCGCCGAAGATCGTGCGCGTCGCCTGGATGATGAGCAGGCTCACGCCGTAGGTCGCGAGCAGCGTCTCCAGCGGCCGGCCGTAGAGGAAGCGCACGACCGTGCGCTCGAGCACGACGCCCAGCGCGAACGCGCACGCGAACGCCACCGGCAGCGCCGCGGCGAGGTACCAGTCGACGGCATCGGGGAGGTGCCGGCGAAACAGGTTCTGCACGACGAACGTGGCGTAGGCACCCACCATCAGGAACTCGCCGTGTGCCATGTTGATGACGCCCATCAGTCCGTAGGTGATGGCGAGCCCGAGTGCGGCGAGCAGCAGCACGCTGCCGAGCGAGAGCCCGGTGAACACCGCGCCCGCGAGCTCGCCCTTGCGCTGCGCGGCGTCGATCGAGCGGATCGCGCGCTCGGCGGCGCCACGCAGCTCGGCGTCGGGCTCGCGAAACGATCCGTCCGCGGCCTTCTCGACGAACGGCAGCAGCAGCAGGCGTGTCGCGGGATTCTCGCTCGCGCCGAGCTGGGT
>CAYQAF010000078.1:0-7464 GCA_964415375.1 uncultured Alcaligenaceae bacterium | reverse complement strand
ACAGGGCCTACGTCGAATACAAGGCCGACGATCGCTAGCAGGCTGTTGAAAAGCTGCTGCGGGGTCGATCTGCTTCGTTGCTCAGGGGCTCGAAATCCTCACGTACGTTCGTGTACGCTCCGGTTTCTCGCCCCTTCGCGCCTCGCATCTCGACCTCCTCGCGACGCTTTACAACAGCCTGCTAACGTTGCTCGGTATCGCGGTCGGGCAGGATCGCGACGCGCACCAGTGCGGCCGCCACGGGCGCGCCGAACTCGAGTTCGATCCGCAATGCGTCGATCGCCCCGGCCCGCCCCGGCGACAGTCGCGCTTCCCCGCCTGCGGTGGAGGCGAGCGCGACCCACGGCGCGTCCTTCGCCGCGCGCCCCTCGACCCGCAGCGTGCGCGGTGCCGCGCCGTCGGTCAGCACGACGAGCCGCCACGCGCGTGCGTGGTCCAGCATCAGCTCCGCCGGAGAGACCAGCACCATCGCTCCCGATGCATCGGGCGTGATCACGGCCCGGCCGGGCCAGGCCGCGAGCGTGCCGCGCTCGCTGGTCCATCCGTCGGTATCGGCATGTCCGGGCGCGCCGAAGGTCCACAGCTTCGATCCCGGGGAGAGGTGCGCACGCGCGAGCAGGAAGTCCTTCGCGGCTTCCTCGAGCGGCGTGTTGCGCCAGGCGGTGAACGGGTCGTAGCCGGGCTTGCCGGCATTGCGGCCGTCCGAGCCCGACCACGCCATCGGCGAGACGAAGCGCGCACCGTAGTTCCACATGTCGCGAAGGCCCCGGTACGCGTCCGCATAGGTCGGCAGGTTCTTCGGGTGCGACAGGTCGGCCGAGTTGAACTCGACCACCGCCCAATGCGGGTCGATCGCCGCGAACGCGCCGAACAGCGAGTGCGCGCCTTCCATGCGGATGGCGTTCTGCGCCGACGCGCCGTAGAGGATCGCGCCGAGGTGACCCTGCGCGGGTTTGGCGCCCTCGACCGACATGCCGCCGCTGTCGTAGTTCTTCACCGGGCTTGCGACGGTGAGCGCGAAGGGCATCGCCCACGGGAGTGGTGCCATGAAACCCTGTGACGACCAGATGCGTTCCCGCGGGATGCCCGCCTCGACGAGCCATCGCGACAGCTCGTCGTAGTGCAGGTCGACCAGGTGCCGCCGGAACGTCTCCCACTCGCGCACCCAGGGCAGCTCCCAGTACGGCGGCTTGGCCTCGTGATCGAGCACGCGGGGGGGATCGACCGCATCCCAGCTCGCGAAGCGGCGCCCGGCGAGGCGGCTCGCACCCGCAAGCGTGAGCGGCTTCGCGCGCCGATAGGCCGACAGGTCGGGCACACCCGGCTCCGGACGTCCGGCGTAGGGTCCCGTGCCGGCGAGCCAGTGCCGGAATTGGCGCAGCGTCCCGGGGTTGTAGTCGAACCACGCCTTGCCGGCGAAGAACGGGTTGAGGTAGAGGTCCGGGTCGAGGTTCACGCCGACGAAGAGCTCGGGGTGCTCGCGCGCGAAGCGCACGATGTGCCGCGCCGCCTGCTGCAGGTTGCGCTGCTTGTAGCGGCGCACGTCGCGCGCGTAGACGTTGAGCGTAAGCGCCCGCGCGAGCTCCGGGCTCTCGAACGCGCCGGCCAGGTTCTTGAGATGGTCGTCGCCTGCCACCTCGTCCGTCTCGCTCCACTGGCAGTTCGCCGCATCCTGCTCGAGCACGTCGTTGACGTCCCACCGCGGCGCGTCGCACGCCGCGTCGCCCCAGATGCCGCCGTTCAGCGTGAACAGCATCGGCAGCCGCTTGTCCACCGCGTGGCGGAATGCGCCGTTGAGCGAGTCGTCGGACAGCCGCCGCTCGGCCGGGCCCTTCGGGCAGCGATGCTCGACGTTCCAGTCGGGGTCGAAGGCGTAGTCGTGGGCGGCGCCGCGGGTGGTGCGCAGGTAGAGCACGGGGATGCGCGTGCCGATGCGGGTCGTCGGAGACGCGTAGTCCGCGTAGTGCGTGTCGAGACCGGCGGCGGCGCCCAGCGCGAGGCCGGACAGCGCGGGCAGCAGGTGGAAGGGTGTCGCGTCCACGGCGGCGTAGGCGCGCCAGCGCTCGAAGGCTGCGGGCTCGATCACGCTGCGCGTGCCGATCGGCGTCTCGCTGCCGTCGTGCGCGATCGCGACGAGCGCCAGCCGGCGCCGGTCGACACCCGCTTGCGCCGGCGCGGCCGCGAGGTCGAGCTCGAGGCGGAAACCCGCGGTCGCGCTGTCGGGCATGCCCGCGTGCAGCGCCGCGACGTCCGGTCGCCGCAGGCCGAGCGTCGCCGCGAACGCGCGGCCGTCGATGCGTCCCTCGACGGCGCGAATCCCCGACGCCGCGAGCGCCCAGCCGGAGACGACGACGGCTGGTCCCCGGATCGATTCGGAAGCAGGCGCATCGACGAAGCCGATCGGGTTCGCGGCCGTGGGCGCGGTGACTGCCGCGATCGTGGCGGGCGCGGACGGCCCGGCGCTGCGGCGCCCGAACTTCTGGATGGCGTAGAACTCGATCGCCGCGACGGTCACGACGACGGCGAGCACCGCTATCAGCGGAGCGGTCGCCTTGCCCACCTGCTTCTCCAGGTTGCCGCTCACGTCGCGGCGCCGCGCCGCTTGCGCATCACGGCCCACAGCCTGCCGCCTGCACTCCGGGTCGACGCCGATCGCCGCGATCGGTCCTACTCGGTCTGATAGACGTAGGGCTGCTGCGGAACCCTGCCCTGCGCCATCTCGCGCCCTTCGCCGAGTTCGCGCGGATCCCGATCCCACCAGGTCGCACGGGCAGCGCGCTGCCGCTCGGCCAGCTCGGGCCGCTTCTCGAGAAGTTCGCGGATGAACTTCGTGTGTTCGGATTCGTAGTTGCGGGACGGGAGCATCGGCATCGCGAGCATCCAGTGGGGTACGACGTGTCGATTCTAGCAGGCCGATGCCTAGCGCGCGCCCTCGTCGCCGACGGCGCGCGTGCCGTGCCGGCCCGCCACCAGCGGGATGCCGTAGAGCCGGCACTCGATCGCGCCGTTGTAGAGGGGGATGCGCCTCGCCACGCGAAGCCCGATGCGCTTGGCGAGCGCGGGGTCGCCGGAGAGGAGCCAGGCGTGCCAGCCGGCGAAGTGCTGCTTCAGCGCATCGCCGAGGCGCGGGTAGAAGGCCGCGAGCCGTTCACGGTCGGACAGTCGTGCGCCATAGGGCGGGTTCGACACGAGGACGCCCTCGGGCGCCGGCGCGACGCGCGCGAGGACATCGGCGCGCTCGACGGCGAGGAACGCGTCGACCTTGGCGGCCTGCGCATTGGCCGCGCACTTCGCGACCGCGCCGGCCTCGATGTCGCTCGCGAAGACCATCGCGTGTTGCGGCGGCGCGACGACGCGGTCCTGGGCCTTCTGTCGCATCCGCTGCCACGTGGGACCGTCGTACCACGCGAGCTTCTGGAACCCGAAGGTGCGCGCGAGCCCCGGTGCGCGGTTTGCCGCGAGGAGCGCCGCCTCGATCGCGATCGTGCCGCTGCCGCACATCGGGTCGAGCAGCGGCAGGCCGGCCCGCCATCCGGCGAGCGCCAGCAGGCCCGCCGCGAGATTCTCGCGCAGCGGCGCCTCCTCGGTGTCGCGGCGCCAGCCGCGCTTGAACAGCGGCTCGCCCGAGGTGTCGAGGTAGATCGTGGCGGTGTCGGTGGTCAGGTGCACGTGCACGCGCACGTCGGGAGCGCGCTTGTCCACCGACGGTCGCCCACCGGTGTCGGCGCGGAAGCGGTCGCAGACCGCGTCCTTCACCGTCAGCGTCGCGAACTCGAGGCTGGTGAGCGGCGAGCGGGTGGCGGCCACGTCGACGCGCAGGGTGCGGTCGCCGCGGAAGTGGGTCGGCCAGGGGACGGCCTTCGCGAGCGCGTGGACGTCGCGCTCGTCGCGGTAGCGGCCGCCGCCGACGCGCCACAGGACGCGACTCGCGAGGCGCGACTCGAGGTTCGCGCGGCAGGCGAGCTCGAGCGGTCCCTCGAAGGCGACGCCGCCGTCGGCCCGGACGATGCCGCCCGCGTCGAGCGCGGCGAGCTCGTCCCCGAGGGGTGCCTCGAGCCCGCGCGGGCAGGGGGCGAAGAAGCGCTCGGTCATGCGCGGGGATCCGGAGGTGCCGGCGCCGGCTACTTGAGCAGCCGGCGCCGGGTGAGCGCCAGCGCGACGTAGTATGCGGCGAACGCGTAGGCCGCCAGCACGGCGAAGTGCAGCAGGATCGCGTCCGGGATGCGACCGAGCATCAGCGGCCGCGCCAGGTCGATCGCATGCTTGAGCGGCAGGATCTGGGCGGCGGCGGCGAGCCAGGTCGGAAGCTGCTCGACCGGGAAGTAGACGCCGGACAGCAGCAGCATCGGCGTCAGCACCAGCGTGAAGAAGTACGTGAAGAAGTCATAGCCCGGGGCGAGCGCGTTCATCACCAGCCCGAACGCGCCGAACACCAGCCCGACGAGGAAGCCGATCGGCAGGATCGCCAGCGCGAACGGGGTGCGGCCGTAGCCCAGCGCCATCAGCACGAGCAGGATCGCGATCGTCGACATCAGCGCCTTGGTCGCGCACCACGTCCATTCGGCGAGCATCACGTCGTCGAGCGCGATCGGGGCGTTGATGATCGCGTCCCAGGTGCGCTGCACGTGCATGCGCGAGAACGCCGAGTACATGCCCTCGAAGCTCGCGGTGAACATCGCGCTCTGACAGACCATGCCGGTGCCGATGAAGGCGACGTAGGGCATGCCGCCGACCTCGCCGATCAGCGCGCCGATGCCGTAGCCCAGCGCGAGCATGTAGAGCAGCGGGTCGGCGATGTTGCCCAGCACGCTCGCCACGGCCAACTTGCGCCACACGAGCAGGTTGCGCTGCCACACCGGGTAGAAGCGCGTCGAGAACGACGGCGGCCGCCAGTGGCGGGCGCCGGACGTGGCGGCGAGTGCGGTGGAGTGCATCGGAGTCCCGCCGGGTCAATCCCGGAGTTCGCGACCGGTGAGCTTGATGAACAGGTCCTCGAGATTCGCCGGCCGGTGCAGGTAGCGCACGCCCGGCCGGCCGGCGAGATCGTCGAGCAGCGGCTTCGGGTCGCGCGCGTAGCAGAAGGCGGTTTCGCCGGCGAGCTCGAGGCGGGTGGCGATGTGTCGCCCGTGCCGCCCGGCCCAGGCCTTCGCCTCGTCGCCGTAGACCTCGATCACCTCCGGTTCCACGTGCTCCGCGAGGAGCGTGTGCGGCGCGTCGCAGGCGATCAGCGTGCCGTGGTCGATCACCGCGAGGCGCGTCGCCAGCCGCTCGGCCTCGTCCATGAAGTGCGTGGTGAGCAGGATCGTCTTGCCCTGTGCGACGAGTTGCCGCAGGCCGTCCCAGATCAGGTGGCGCGCCTGCGGATCGAGCCCCGTGGTCGGCTCGTCGAGGATCAGGAGATCGGGGTCGTTGACCAGGGCGCGCGCGAGCGTCAGGCGCCGTTTCATGCCGCCGGAGAGCGTGCGGATCGGCTGCTTGCCCTTGCCCGAGAGGCCGGCGAACTCGAGCAGCCGCGGCATGCGCGCCTCGATCAGGTTGCGGGCGATCCCGAAGTAGCGCCCGTAGACCCGCAGGTTCTCGGCGACGGTGAAGTCGGGGTCGAGGTTGTCCATCTGCGGGACGACGCCGACGCGGATGCGCGCCTCGCGCGCGGCCTTCGCCACGGGCTCGCCGCAGAGCGTGATCGCGCCGCCGTCGGGGTCGATGAGGCCGAGGCAGCAGCGCAGCGTGGTGGTCTTGCCGGCGCCGTTCGGCCCGAGCAGCGCGAAGCACTCGCCGCGCCGGATGTCGAAGGACAGTCCGCGCACGACGTCCTGGCCGCCATAGCGCTTCACCAGCCCCTCGACCGACAGGATCGGGGTGGCGCTCGCGCGTTCGTCGATCGCGACGGCGTGCATGCCGACTACGCGCCCGGCGTCACGGGGTGATGCCGCCACAGGCCCGCGATCACGCGCGAGAGCTGCGGCAGCCGGCCGTGGAAGAAGTGCCCGCAGCCGGGAAACACCGTTACCGGAAGCAGCTGCGGACGCGCCCACGCGAGCACGTCGGCGAGCGGCACCACGTCGTCGTCCTCGCCGTGGATCACGATCGTGTCCGCCGGCACGTCCTCGACCGCGAAGCGACGCACCGCCGGTCCGACGAGCACGACGCGCTCGGGCGAGACGAGCTTCGCGACGCGCGCGGCCACGAACCCGCCGAACGAAAACCCGGCCAGCACCACCGGCAGATCTCCGACCCGTTCGCGCCCATGCGCGAGTGCAGCGAGCGCGTCGGCCGTCTCGCCTTCGCCGGCGTCGAACGCGCCCGCGGAGGCGCCGACCCCGCGGAAATTGAAGCGCACCGCCGCGTAGCCCAGCGCGAACAGCGTCTTCGCCAGCGTGTGCGCAACCTTGTTGTCGAGCGTGCCGCCCTCGACCGGGTTGGGATGGTGGACGACGGCGAGGCCGCGCAGCGGCCCGGACGGGACGTTGAGGGCGACCTCGAGCGCCCCGGCGGGCCCGGGAATCGTGTAGCGCTCGAGCGTGCGCGGGTTCAAATGCGCAGGCGCTCGACGATCTCGCCCCGCATCACGTGCCGGTCGATGATCTCGTCGATGTCGGCGCGGTCGACATACGTGTACCAGACCGCTTCGGGATAGACGACGATCACCGGCCCCTCCTCGCAGCGGTCGAGGCAGCCGGCCTTGTTCACGCGGACCTTGCCCTCCCCCGCGAGTCCGAGCGCCTTCACGCGCGCCTTGGCGTAGGCCGAGAGCTCGGTCGCCCCGAACTCGTTGCAGCACTTTTCCGGGGCCTCGCGCTGGTTGCAGCAGAAGAACACGTGGCGCTGGTAGTAGCTCATGACGCGGTGTCTCGGTGGGGGGCGGATTATAGCGGATCGCGCCCGTCCGGCCCGATGCGTTCCCCCGCGCCGGCGAGGCCCCAGCCCGGCTGCCCGGCCAGCGCGAACAGCCAGAGCGCCGCGGCGAGCGGCCATGCGACGAGGATGCTGCGCGTCAGGCCGTTGAAGTTGAGCAGATGCCCGTAGCGCCAGTTGAACAGCGTGAGCGGTGCTGCGGCCTGCAGCACTTCGGGGACGAACAGGGGCGCAAGCAGCGACGACAGCAGGGCGATCGCGCAGAGCGTGACCTGCGCGGGTCGCGGCAGCAGGATCGCCGGGAGGAGCAGCAGGGCCCCCGCCGCGATGCCGAGCAGCACGCCGTAGGACAGCCACGACTCGAACACAGCGGGCTTGAGCAGCAGGAACGCTGCGCTGCCCTTGATCAGCAGCGCCGCGCCCACGGCGAGCAGCACCGCACCGCCCGCATAGCGCCGGTCGCGCGCGAGCAGCGCGGCGAACAGTCCGACCCCGACCAGCTGGAACGCGCTTTCCGCAGCCTCGATCAGGGCCGCGGCGGTGTCGCCGGAAGCCGCGTCCGGACCGGACAGCGGGATCGGCGCCGGGTCGAACGTCAGCGCGAACGGG
>CAYQAF010000077.1:0-7488 GCA_964415375.1 uncultured Alcaligenaceae bacterium | reverse complement strand
GGCGAGTCGGTGGTGATGCGGATCCTCGACAAGGGTGGCGTTGCGCTCGATTTCGAGCGCCTCGGCTTCGAGCCGGACACGCTCGAGCGCTTCCTCGATGTGCTGCACCAGCCGAACGGCGTCCTGCTCGTCACGGGTCCGACCGGCTCGGGCAAGACGACGACGCTCTACACGGCGCTCGCCCGGCTGAACCAGCCGGACTTGAAGATCCTCACCGTCGAGGACCCGGTCGAGTACCAGATGGCGGGGATCAACCAGATCCAGGTCAAGCCGCAGATCGGGCTCACGTTCGCGAACGCGCTGCGCTCGATCGTGCGCCAGGACCCCGACGTGATCATGATCGGCGAGATCCGCGACCTCGAGACCGCGCAGATCGCCGTGCAGTCGGCGCTGACCGGCCACCTCGTGCTCTCGACGGTGCACACGAACGACGCGCCGTCGACCGTCAACCGGCTGCTCGACATGGGCGTCGAGGACTATCTCCTCACCTCGACCGTCATCGGCATCCTCGCGCAACGCCTGGTGCGCACGCTGTGCCCGGCGTGCCGCGAGCCGCACGATGCGCTGCCCGAGCTGGTCCTGGAGATGGGCCTGCGCAAGTTCGCGCCGACCGGCCCGATCACGCTGTGGAAGCCGCGCGGCTGCCCGGAGTGCGCGAATACCGGCTACACCGGCCGCGTCGGCATCGTGGAGATGCTGACCATGTCGGACGCGGTGCGGAGCTTGGTGATGCGCCACGCCACCGCAGGCGAGCTGCGAGCCCAGGCGCTCGCGGACGGCATGCTCACGATGTACGACGACGGTCTGCGCAAGGCGTTGAAGGGCGTGACGACCTTCGAGGAAGTGCTGCGCGTCACGCGCGAGGGCTAGGGCCTGTTCACACTATGCCTACGAATGCGAACGGGTGGGCCGGGGCGCCAATCAAGGCGCACGACGAAGCCAAGACCGGGCGTCTTGGCGAGAAGCGCAACGCAGAGTGGCGCCCCGGAGCGCCCGTTCCCTTCGGGTTGCGGCGAAAAGAGCCTCTCGCGTCGTTGCAGGTCCTCGCCGGGTACCCAACCCGCCTTCGAACCTGCGCCTTGCGAGAGGCTCTTTTCCCTCGCAACGCATTGCGCAGGCGTAGTGT
Source organism: uncultured Alcaligenaceae bacterium (assembly GCA_964415375.1). Lineage (GTDB taxonomy): Bacteria > Pseudomonadota > Gammaproteobacteria > Burkholderiales > Casimicrobiaceae > VBCG01. The sequence continues at coordinate 6,362 of CAYQAF010000077.1, read as the reverse complement.
GAACAGGCCCTAGGCCGTATGCCGCTCTATCACTACAAGGCGGTCACCCCGGGCGGCGAGGTCGCGACCGGCGAGCTCGAGGCCGCGAACCAGGCGGAGATTGTCGACCGCCTGCGCGACCAGGGCATGATGCCGATGCAGATCGGCGAGTCGGCGGGCAGCGCTGCCGGACCCGTACGGCGCGGACGCGGCGCGGGGCGCCGCTGGTTCGCGCCGAAGCACGTGACGCGCGACCACCTGATCGGGCTCACGCGCGAGATGTCGACGCTGCTCAACGCGGGCCTGCCGCTCGACCGGGCGCTCGAGATGCTGATCGGCGTATCGATCGCGCCGCCGGTGACGTCGCTTTTGCAGGGGATCCGCGACGACGTGCGCGGCGGCCGCGCGCTGTCGCAGGCGCTCGAGGCGCGGCGCGAGGTGTTCTCGCGCTTCTACGTCAACATCGTGCGTGCGGGCGAGGCCGGGGGCGCGCTGGGCGACGTGCTCGGCAGGCTCGCCGAGACGATGGAGCGCAACAAGGAGACGCGCGAGAGCGTGAAGAGCGCGCTCATCTACCCCACGATCCTGGTGGGCGTCGCCGCGGTGTCGGTCGTCGTGTTGCTGATCTTCGTCGTGCCGCAGTTCGAGCACACGTTCGCGCAGGCCGGCAAGGCGCTGCCGCTCGCGACGGCGGTCGTGGTGGCGCTGGGCTCGTTCTTCCGCCACTGGTGGTGGGCCGTGCTGCTCGGGATCCTCGCGCTCGCCTGGTGGCTGCCGCGGCGGCTAGCCAAGCCCGCGGTCCGCCGGCGGGTCGACGCGCGGCTCCTGCGCCTGCCGATCGTCGGCGACCTGGTGACCAAGATCGAGGTGGCGCGCTTCGCGCGCACGCTCTCGACGCTGCTCGCCAACGGCGTGACGCTGCTCTCCGGCCTCGCGATCGTCAAGGAGACGATGGGCAACGGCGTGCTGGCGGGTGCGCTCGACGGCGTCATCGCGCGGCTGCGCGAGGGCAAGGGCTTCGGCCGCCCGCTCGCCGACACCGGCCTCTACCCGAGGCTCGCCACGCAGATGATCCTGGTCGGCGAGGAGTCCGGGCGGCTCGAGGAGATGCTCGCGCGCGTCGCCGACGTCTACGACCGCGAAGTGCAGACCGCCGTGAAGCGCTTCCTGGCGGTACTCGAGCCTGCGCTGATCCTCTCGCTCGCGGTGATGATCGGGGGCATCGTGTTCTCGATCCTGCTCGGGGTGATGGGCATGAGCGAACTCGTGGGCTGAGGACGGATTCCAACGGACGAGGGTGCGGGCCGCGGTCGACCCGGCCCCCGACAGTGACGAAAGGCAGGCCATGCGACATCCAACCCGACGCGCCGCGATCCGCGGCATGACCCTGATCGAGATCCTCGTGGTGCTGGTGCTGATCGGCATCGTGCTCGGCATCGTCGGCGGCAACTTCATCGGCCGCGGCGAGAAGGCCAAGGCCGACGCCGCCAAGGTAGAAATCGGCCAGATCGCCCAGGCACTCGACCTCTACAAGCTCGAACTGGGCCGCTACCCGACGACCCAGGAGGGTCTGCAGGCGCTGGTGAGCGCGCCGACGGGCACCGCGAACTGGAACGGCCCGTACTGGAAGAAGGCCGCGATGCCGAAGGACCCGTGGAACAACGAGTACCGCTACGTGTCCCCGGCGCAGGGTGCGCCCTTCGAGATCATCTCGCTCGGCTCGGACGGCAAGGAAGGCGGCGAGGGCGTCGAGAAGGACATCTCGAGCCTGCGCTGACGCGCCTCGACCGCGAATGCTGCGCACGCGAACCACGATGGCGGGAGCCCGCGGCGTCACGATGCTCGAGCTGCTCGTCGTGCTCGCGCTCATGGCGCTGATGACGACGCTCGTGATGCCGATGCTCGGGCCCGGCGTGTCGACCGCGGACCTGCGGGCTTCGGCCCGACAGCTCGCCTCGGGAATGCGGCTCGCCCGCAGCGAGGCGATGGCCTCGCGTCATGACGCCTTCGTCACGATCGACCTCGAGGGTCGGCGCTTCCGCGTCGGCGCGGACCCACGCGAGCATCCGCTGCCGAAGGACATCGAGATCAAGCTCTTCACGGCGCAGAAGGACCTCGTCAACGACAAGGTCGGGGCGATCCGCTTCTATGCCGACGGCGGCAGCAACGGCGGCCGCGTCACGCTCGCCGCCGGCGAGCGCAAGTTCGAGGTCGACGTGGACTGGCTCACGGGCCGCGTCGCGATATTGGACTGAACGTGATGACCGGTCGTCTTCGCTCGCCAGGAGCCGTCAAGTCCCCGCGTTCGCGGGAACGGCGTGCGGCGGCGCGGGTTGCCGGCTTTTCGCTCCTCGAGGTGCTGGCCGCGTTCGTGATCCTCTCGCTGTTCGCGACCAGCCTGTTCGGGTTGTTTTCCGGGGCGCTCGGCAACGCGTCGGCGGCCGACGATTGGAGCCGCGCGCTGCTCGTCGCGCAGAGCCGACTGGCCGCCGCGGCGTCGGTGCAACCGCTCGCCGAGGCGTCGGACGCGGGCACCGAGGACGAGGGCCGGATCCGCTGGGAATCCCGCGTCGCGCCGTGGAATCCCCCGGAGGTCGACCCGGAGCTCGCGCGCATCTCGGAAGGCATGACGACCCGCCTCTATCGCGTGGAGGTCGACGTGCGCTTTCCCGGCGTCGCGGGCGGCGAGCGCTCGATCGCGCTTGCCACCGTCCGCATGGCGGCGAGGGAGGGACCGTGAGCGCGGCGGGCGCAGCCCAGGCCCGAAGGGCCCGTCGCCGCGCGACCGGTCGCGTCGTCCACGCGACGGGGCCTGGCTCGAGGGCAATGCCGGACGACGCCGTGAGCGCGACGGGCGCGGCGGGCGCAGCGGGCACGCAGTCGGGCTTCACGCTGCTCGAGCTGGTGATCGCGCTGTCGTTGCTCGCGCTGATGTCGGGCGTGCTCTTCGGCGCCCTCGGGTTCGCCGGGCGCAGTTGGGAAGGTGGCGAGGCGAAGGCGGAAGCGACGTCCGGCATGCGGCTCACGCACGAGTTCCTGCGCGCCCAGATCGAGGGTCAGCATCCGCTGCGCATGCACAAGATGCCGGAGTTTCCGCTGGTGTTCGCCGGCAAGTCCGACGAAATGCGTTTCGCCGCGCCGCTGCCGGCGCGCATCACCGGCGGCGGCATCTGGTACTACCGCCTCGCGATCGCGCGCGAGGGCGACCGCGAGCGCCTCGTGCTGCAGCGCAGCGTGCCGGACCTGGATGGGTTCGCGCTCCCCGAATTCGATGGCGCGGACCGCTCGATCCTTGCGGACGACATCGCCGAGCTTCGCGTCGGTTACTTCGGTCGCGACCCCGGCGCCGCCGCGACGGTCGCCCCGACCTGGCGCGAGCGCTGGGACGACCGCAACCGGCTGCCGCTTCTCGTCAGGATCGACGTCACGCCCAAGCGCGGACTGCCGTGGCCGACGCTGGTGGTCGCGCCCCGGCAGGCGCCGGAGTCCGGTTGCCGGCAGTGGGACACGGCCGGCGAGCGCTGCGTGGGGATGCAGTCGTGAGCGCGGCGGGCGAAGCCCAGGCCCGAAGGGCCCGTCGCCGCGCGAGCGACCAGCGGCCGACGCGTGAGACCGCGCGGTTGGGACGGTGCAAGGAGGCCGCCGTGAGTGCTCCAGCATGCCAGCGCGGCATCGCGCTGATCATGGTGCTCTGGCTCACCGTGATGCTCACGGTGGTCGGCGGCGCGTTCGCGTTCTCGATGCGCAGCGAGGTGCTCGCCGCGCGCAACGCCGTGTCGCTCGCGCAGGCCCGCGCCGCGGCGGACGGGGCACTCGACCGCACCGTGTTCGAGTTGCTGCGGCCGCGGACCACCGAATCCTGGAAGGCCGACGGCCAGTACCACCAGTGGAAGGACGGCGAGACGCTGCTCGTGGCCTCCGCGGTCGACGAGAGCGCGCGTATCGACCTCAACATGGGGGCCGAGCCGCTGCTCAAGAACCTGTTCGTCGTCCTGGGCGAGCTGGACGATGCGGCCGCGTCGGCGCTGGTCGATGCGATCGTCGACTGGCGCGATGCCGACGAACTGCGTCGGCCCAGCGGTGCGGAAGCCGCGGACTACCGCGCGGCGAGCTCGAACTACACGCCGTCGAACCGCGACTTCGAGACCGTGGGGGAGCTCTCACGGGTGCTCGGCGTCACGCCCGCGTTGTATGCGAAGGTCGCCCCGGTGCTGACCGTGCACTCGCGTCAGCGCGGCATCAACTCTCTCACCGCGAGCCGCAACGTGCTGCTCGCCCTGCCCGGTGCGACGCCCGAAGCGATCGATGCCTACGTCACCGCGCGTGACGAGGCGCTCGCCAACAACCTGCCGGTGCAGCCGTTCCCGCCGGCGCAGGCGTACGGCGCCGGCGCCGGGGCGGTCTGGCGCGTGCGCGCCGAGGCGTTCGGCGCCGATGGTGTAACCTTCGTCCGCGAGTCCGTGGTGCGAGCCACCGCCGACCCCCGCCGGCCCTACTACGCGCTCTTGTGGAGCGAGGGCGAACGCCCGCCGCCTCCGCCGGCGGTCGCGCCCGGGGCCGACCCTTCCTCCAGTGTCCCCGCGAACGATGCCCCCCGATCGTGACCTAGCCGGCCGCACGCATTCCCGTACGTTGCGCAGCCTGTCGCGCCGCACGGGCCTGGCCGCCTTCTGGGAGTGGTGGAGCGCGGAGCTTGCGACGTTCGTGCCGCGGACGGCGCGCGCCGCGGTGAAGCGCCGCCGCCTGCGTCCGGTGCTCGCCTTCGACGCGGACCACGCGGCCCTCTGGAGGCCCGTGGCCGGCGAGCACGGCATCGAAATGCAGCCGGTGGTCAGCATCCCGCTCGCGGGGGACGCCGCCACGGGTCGCGCCGCGCTCGACAGCGTGCCGCGGGTCGTCTACGGCGGCGCGAGCGCGCCGGCCCGCGTCGCCGTTGCGCTGCCTGCGAAGTCGGTGCTGCGGCGATCACTCGTGCTGCCCGCCGCCGTCGAGGAAAACCTGCTCGACGCGCTCACGTTCGACCTCGACCGCCACACGCCCTTCAAGGCCGACGAACTCTACTTCGACGCGACGGTGACCGGCCGGGATCCCTCGCGCAACGAGATCCGCGTCGAGCTCGCGGCGGCGCGTCGCGCGATCGTCGACCGCGCCGTCGCCCAGGCCGAAAGCTGGGGCGCGACCGTGGTCGCGGTGACGCCGGAGCCGGGGAGCACGACCGACCCCTCGCGTCTCAACCTGCTCCCGGCGGAGCGGCGCCTGGCGCCGGGTGCCGGCGCGTGGCTGCGGATCTGGGCGCCGCTCGTGCTGCTCCTTGCGCTCTGCGCCGTCGCGGTTGCGCTGCCCGTTTGGCAGAAGCGCGAGTACGCGATCGCGCTGCTGCGCATCGTGGACGGGGCGCGTGGGCAAGCGGCGGTCTCCGAGGGGCTGCGCACCCAGCTCGAAAGGGAAACGAGCGACTACAACTTTCCCCTCGAGCGCAAGTTCGCCTTCCCGTCCTCGGTGCAGGTGCTCGACGAGATCACCAAGCTGCTGCCCGACGACACGTGGCTCACGCAGATGGAGGTGAAGACCCAGACGCGCGGCAAGGACACCCAGCGGGAGTTGCTGATGCGCGGCGAGTCGGGCAACGCTGGCCGCCTGATCACGCTGTTCGAGGAGTCGAAGGTGTTCACGCAGGCGGCGCCGCGATCGCCGACGACCAAGATCCAGCCGGGCCCGGGAGAGATCTTCGACCTCGCCGCGCAGTTGCGCCCGCTGCCGAAGCCGGCCCCGCTCGAGGTGGCGGCGGCACCGTCGGTTGTCGTGCCGACAACCGGGTCCGGCGGTACCGCCGCGCCCACGACGCAGGCCACCCCGGCGATCCCGCCGCCTGCCGCGGTACCGGCGATGGTACCGGCCGCAGCACCCGCATCGGCGCCGGTCTCGACCGCACCGCCGTCGGCACCGTCCGTCCCCGCGGTGCAGCCGGCGCGGACAGCCGAGAAGGCGGCCGGGAGTGCGCCCGCGCCGACCCCTGTGCCTGCGCCGCGTCCTGCCGAGCCGCCGAGGACGCAGCCATGACCCCCGCGTTCGCCGCGAAGCTCCCCCCCGGCCGGTCGCGTGCGCTGGCGCTCGGCCTGCTGATGATCGCGATCGCTGCGAGCGCCGCGCTGCTGCTCGTACCGGCGCTGCTGCTGCATCGGCACTACGACGAGGCGATCGAGTCGGCGCACGACCGTCTGGCGCGGTACAAGCGCGTCGCGGCCCAGGCGCCGGAGCTCGGCCGCGCGCTCGAAGCCATGCGCGAGAAGAACGGGCGCCGCTTCTACCTCAAGAACCCGGCAGCCAACCTGGCGAGCGCCGAGCTGTCCGAGCTGGTCAAGTCCGCGATCGAGTCCTCCGGC
>CAYQAF010000076.1:0-7504 GCA_964415375.1 uncultured Alcaligenaceae bacterium | reverse complement strand
CGAACCGGCGTACACGGCTTTGCAGGCCGCTGCATGACCACTCTGCCACCCCGCCCGGGGTGCCGCGGACCTGAACGGGCCGGCGGAAACGAAACGGGAGAGCGCTTGGTTGCGCTCTCCCGGGAATGTGGAGCGGGAGACGAGTCTCGAACTCGCGACCTCAACCTTGGCAAGGTTGCGCTCTACCAACTGAGCTACTCCCGCGGCGAAGTCGCGCATTATAGCCGAAACGTTCCGCGAGTGAACATATCGAGCCTTTACAGGCGTTTGCGGGCCCGATGAGGCCACCACGACGACGCTCGGTTCAGCGCGCGAGTGCGGCCAGCAGGCACAACACCACACCGGCCGTCAGCAGCCGGCGCAGTCGCAGGTACCACGGCGGCAGCGCGGCGCGCGGCGCCAGCACGTGGTCGAGCGCGAGGTGGACCAGGAACACGGCCAGCAGGACGCCGATGCCGAGCCGCCACGGCAGCATTCCCGCTGTCCAGGCGGCGAGCGCGGGCATCACCGACCAGCCCATCCACGTCCAGCGGTCCGCGGCCGCAAATTCGCTCGCTTGCATTGCGAACGCCCAGTGCAGCGCACCGACGAAGGCCAGGATCACCATGCCGTAGTTGAGCAGCGCCTTCCCGCACCAGGCGGCGAGGTCGGGCGACCCGAACCACAGCCCGAACAGGAAGCTGGCGAACGGCAGGAGGCCGCTGGCCCCGAGCGCAAGCGCAGGCCGCGGAATTCGGGCGGCCTCGGCGGCGCTCATGGGCAAAGCCGGTCGGGCGTCCCGGCGCTGCGTCAGCCGGCGACCTTCACGAGCGCAGCGGCAACGTAGTCGACGTTGCGCGAGTTGAGCGCCGCCACGCAGACGCGTCCGGTGTCGATCGCGTAGATCGAGAACTCGCTGCGCAGGCGGGCGACGGCCTCCTTCGACAGGCCGGAGTACGAGAACATGCCGCGCTGGGCCAGCATGTAGCGAAAGTCCTTGTCCGGCAGCTGCGCGTGCAGCGCGGCGACGAGGTGCGAGCGCATCACCTTGATGCGCTCGCGCATGCCGCCGAGTTCCTCTTCCCAGAGCGCGAGGAGCTCGGGCGTGGTCAGCACCGTCGCCACGATCTGTCCCCCGAACGAGGGCGGGTTCGAGTAGTTGGCGCGAACCAAACGCTTAACCTGCGAGAGCACGCGCACGGCCTCGTCCCTGCTCGCGCCCACGATGGTGAGCGCGCCGATGCGCTCACCGTAGAGCGAGAACGACTTCGAGAACGAGCTCGCGATGAGGAGCGGACCCGGTGTCGCCGCGAACCAGCGCACCACCGCGCCGTCCTCGGCGATGCCTTCGGCGAAGCCCTGGTAGGCGATGTCGAGGAAGGGCACGAGGCCGCGCGCACGCACGATCTCGATGATCCTCGTCCATTGCTCGGGCGTCGGGTCGACGCCGGTCGGGTTGTGGCAACAGGCGTGCAGCACGACGATCGCGCCTGCGGGCAGCTTCTCCAGCGAGGCGACCATGCCTGCAAAGTCGAGTCCGCGCGTCGCGGGGTCGAAGTAGCTGTACGTGCCGACCGCGAAGCCGGCCTGCTCGAACAGCGCGCGGTGGTTCTCCCAGCTGGGATCGCTGATCCAGATGCCGGCACCGGGCGCGAAGCGCCTGAGGAAATCCGCGCCGATCTTGAGTGCGCCCGTGCCGCCGAGCGCCTGCACGGTGACGGCGCGGCCGCCCTGCACGATCTCGCTGTCGTCGCCGAGCAAGCGCGCCTGCACCGCCTTGTCGTAGGCCGGAAGCCCATCGATCGGCAGGTACGGATGCGGCGCGCCTTTCGCCACCAGGATCTGCTCCGCGCGCCGCACGCACTCGAGCAGCGGCACCTTGCCCGTGTCGTCGCAATACACGCCGACGCCCAGGTTCACCTTGTTGGGATTGGTGTCGGCAACGTACGCCTCGGTGACGCCGAGGATCGGGTCCTTCGGTGCGAGCTCGACGGTGCCGAAAGGGTTGGCAGGGTGGGGCGCGTTCATTGCGGGTTTCCGTGGGAGCCGGGCAATCGTGGATTTTACCGCAGCGCGTGCCTCCGCCTCGACCCGGGTTCGTCCCGCGCTCGATGCTTGCATTCGCGGCCGGCGTGCCCCATGTTCGACGACCGGCCCCGAATCCCGCGCATGGCACGCCCCGACCGCATTCCCGTCGACGCCCCGAAGCTCCCGCCGGCAACGGCGTTGCGCACGCTCGCGCGCGTCGGGCGCTTCGTCCGGCCGTACCTGCGGCAGGTAACGCTGGCGGCGATCGCGCTCCTGGTCGCGGCGGGCGCGGTACTCGCGATCGGGCAGGGGCTCAAGTTCGTGATCGACCGTGGCTTCGTCGCGGGCAGCGCGGGCGAGCTCGACCGGGCGCTTGCGCTGCTCGGTGTCGTGATCGCGGTGATGGCGGTCGCGACGTTCACGCGCTTCTACTACGTGTCCTGGCTCGGCGAGCGCGTCACCGCCGACCTGCGTCGCGCCGTGTTCGACCACCTGCTCACGCTGCCGCCCGGCTTCTTCGAGGTCACGCGTACCGGCGAGGTGATCTCGCGCCTCACCAACGACACGACGATGCTCGAGACGGTGATCGGCTCGAGCGTCTCGATGGCCGTCAGGAACCTCCTGCTCCTCGCCGGCGGACTGGTGATGCTCGCACTCACGAGCCTCAAGCTGACGCTGCTCGTGCTGGCCGGGGTGCCGCTGGTGGTGGCACCGATCGTGCTGTTCGGCCGGCGCGTGCGGCGGCTTGCGCGGGCGAGCCAGGATCGCATCGGCGACGTCGGCGCCTACGTCGACGAGGCGCTGCACGAGATCCGCACGGTGCAGGCGTACGGTCACGAGCCGGTGGACCGCAAGCACTTTGCGGAGCGGGTCGAGGAGGCGTTCGCGACGGCGAAGCGCCGCGTGCGACAGCGCGCGCTGTTGGTCGCGGTGGTCATCATGCTGACCTTCGGCGCGGTGGGCGTGATCCTGTGGATCGGCGGCCACGACGTCCTTGCCGGGCGGCTCTCGGCCGGCGAACTCTCGGCATTCGTGTTCTACGCGGTGATCGTGGCGAGCGCGGTCGGCACGATCAGCGAGGTGATCGGCGACATCCAGCGCGCCGCAGGTGCGACCGAGCGGCTGTTCGAACTGCTCGCCGTCGAGCCCGCGATACGTGCGCCGGCCGAGCCGGTGGCCCTCCCGGTGCAGGGTCAGGGCACCGTCGACTTCGACGCGGTGTCGTTCAACTACCCGTCGCGCCCCGACACGCCGGCGCTGTCCGACGTCACATTCTCGATCGCGGCGGGCGAGCGGGTGGCGCTGGTCGGCCCCTCGGGCGCGGGCAAGACCACGGTGTTCCAGCTCCTGTTGCGCTTCTACGACCCGCAGTCCGGCGCGGTCCGCATCGACGGTGTCGACGTCGTCCGCGCCGACCCGGTGGCCGTGCGCCACCGACTGGCGGTCGTCCCGCAGGATCCCGTGATCTTCGCCGCGAGCGTGCTGGACAACGTGCGGTACGGCCGGCCCGACGCGAGCGACGCGGAGGTCCGCGCCGCCTGCGAGGCCGCCTACGCGACGGAGTTCATCGAGCGCCTGCCGGAGCACTATGCGTCGTTCCTCGGCGAGCGCGGCGTACGGCTGTCGGGCGGGCAACGACAGCGGCTCGCGATCGCCCGCGCGATCCTCGCCGACCGGCCGATCCTGCTCCTCGACGAAGCGACTTCCGCGCTCGACGCGGAGAGCGAGCGCATGGTGCAGCATGCACTCGAACGGCTGATGGCCCGGCGCACCGTGCTGATGATCGCGCACCGACTCGCGACCGTGCGCCACGCCGACCGCATCCTGGTGATGGACGCCGGGCGTGTCGTCGCGGCAGGGACGCACGAGGGGCTCGTGGCGTCGAATCCGCTCTACGCCCGCCTGGCCACGCTGCAATTCGGTGCCGGACAAGGGATGGCTGCGGGCGAGGTTGCGACGAACGATCGTTCGATCGTAAAATGACCGGTTCGCAGGTTTGAGAGGACGAGAGCGACGATGGGCGTCACCTATCCCGGCAGCCCCTACGAGCTGCACCAGCCGTTCGCGCCGGCGGGCGACCAGCCGGAAGCCATCGAGAAGCTGATCGAGGGCCTCTCCGACGGGCTCGCGTTCCAGACGCTCCTCGGCGTCACCGGCTCGGGCAAGACGTTCACGATGGCCAACGTGATCGCCCGCACCGGGCGGCCGGCGCTGGTGCTCGCGCCGAACAAGACGCTCGCCGCGCAGCTCTACAGCGAGTTCCGCGAGTTCTTCCCGAACAACGCGGTCGAGTACTTCGTCAGCTACTACGACTACTACCAGCCGGAGGCGTACGTACCGTCGCGCGACCTCTACATCGAGAAGGACAGCTCGATCAACGAGCACATCGAGCAGATGCGCCTGTCCGCGACCAAGGCGATCCTCGAGCGGCCCGACTGCGTGATCGTGGCCACGGTCTCGGCGATCTACGGCATCGGCGATCCGTCCGACTACCACAGCATGATCCTGCTGCTGCGCGAGAACGAAAAGATGACCCAGCGCGAGGTCATCACGCGGCTGACGCAGATGCAGTACGACCGCAACGACATCGAATTCAAGCGCGGCGTGTTCCGCGTGCGCGGCGACGTCATCGACATCTTCCCGGCGGAACACGCGGAAACCGCGATCCGCGTCGAGCTGTTCGACGACGTGGTGGAAACCCTGCACCTGTTCGACCCGCTCACCGGGCAGGTGCTGTCCAAGGTGTCGCGCTTCACCGTGTTCCCGTCCAGCCACTACGTCACGCCGCGCGAGACGACGCTGCGCGCCATCGAGCAGATCAAGGTCGAGCTGCGCGAGCGGCTGGAGTGGTATTACGCCAACGGCAAGCTGGTCGAGGCGCAGCGGCTGGAGCAGCGCACCCGCTTCGACCTGGAAATGATGGTCGAGCTGGGCTTCTGCAAGGGCATCGAGAACTACTCGCGGCATCTTTCGGGGCGCAAGCCGGGTGAGCCGCCGCCGACGCTGATCGACTATCTGGCGAAGGACGCGCTGATGTTCATCGACGAGTCGCACGTCACCGTGACCCAGGTCGGCGGCATGTACAAGGGCGACCGCTCGCGCAAGGAAAACCTGGTCGATTACGGCTTCCGCCTGCCGTCGGCGCTCGACAACCGGCCGCTCAAGTTCGAGGAGTTCGAGGCGCTGATGCCGCAGACCGTGTTCGTCTCCGCCACCCCGGCCAAGTACGAGGCCGAGCATTCGGGCCAGGTGGTCGAGCAGCTGGTGCGCCCGACCGGCCTGGTCGATCCGCAGATCGAGGTGCGCCCGGCGTCGGCGCAAGTCGATGATCTGATGTCCGAAGCGAGAAAGCGCATCGCCGTCGGCGAGCGCGTGCTGGTGACGACGCTGACCAAGCGCATGTCCGAGGATCTCACCGATTACCTGGCCGAGCATGGCATCAAGGTGCGCTACCTGCACTCCGATATCGACACCGTCGAGCGCGTCGAGATCATCCGCGACCTGCGCCTGGGCGAATTCGACGTGCTGGTCGGCATCAACCTGCTGCGCGAGGGGCTCGACATACCGGAGGTGTCGCTGGTCGGCATCCTCGACGCCGACAAGGAAGGGTTCCTGCGTGCCGAGCGCAGCCTGATCCAGACGATCGGCCGCGCCGCGCGGCACATCAACGGCACCGCGATTCTCTATGCCGACACGATGACGGATTCGATGAAGGCCGCGATCGGGGAGACCGAACGGCGCCGGCGCAAGCAGGTCGAGTGGAACGCGAAGATGGGCATCACGCCGCAGGGCGTGCAGAAGCGCATCAAGGACCTGATCGACGGCGTCTACGACGCGGATGAGGCGAAGAAGCAGCAGAAGGCCGCGCAGGCGCACGCGAAGTACGAGCGCATGCCCGAGAAGGACCTCGAGCGCGAGCTCAAGGGCATCGAGAAGGAAATGCAGGACGCCGCCAAGAACCTCGAGTTCGAGCGCGCCGCCGAGCTGCGCGACCGGCTCTACCAGCTGCGCGAAAAGCTGTTCGGCGTCGCGCTGCCGACGGAGACCTGAGCGCGGCGGCCGAAGGCCAGGCCCGCAGGGCCCGTCGCCGCGCGATGGTCTGCGGCCGACACGCGACGCCGCGCATCGCGCGCCGTGCGCATGGAGGCTGCACCTGAGCGTTCCCTACTTGCCCGCCGCCTTGCGCCTGGCGACGTCGATGTCGAGGTACTTCCAGGACGTGCCGAACGCCGAGAGCGCGTAGCCGTCGACCCACGGCTGCACGAGCACGTTGGCGATGCCATGCGTGTGCAGCGTCATCGGCATGTACGCGGCGGCGAGTTCCGACATCTTCCGCGCGAGCGCGACGCGCTCCGGACCGTCGGGCGTGGCGACGAACTTCTCGTAGGCGGCGTCGTATTCCGCGAGCCGGAAGCGCGAGCGGTTGGTGTCGTTCGGCGCCTTGCCCCACAGCGTCTGCAGGATCTCGTAGCCCGACGGGGCGAGCGGGCGGTAGCCCAGGTTGAACATCGGCAGCTTGCCGTTGAGGCTCAGGTTGAGGAGCTCGGCAAACGTCTGCTGCTGGACGTTCATGCGGATGCCGATCGCCTCCATGTTCTTCTTCCACAGCAGGTCGACCTCGCGATACCAGGACTCGGGCAGCGTGGCGCGGACGACGGTGAGCGGCGTGCCGTCGGGGCGCTCGCGGAGGCCGTCGCCGTCCCGGTCGCGGAAGCCGAAGCGCTCGAGCAGTGCCTTCGCGCCGGCGGGGTCGTAGAGGGACTTCACGGGCAGCGACGGGTCGTGGCCGCTGACCCCCGGCGGCAGCAGCTGGTTCGCCGGCAACGCGTTGCCGGCGAACAGCACGCGGATCAGCTCGCCGTTGTCGAAGCCCATCGCGATCGCGCGGCGCAGCGCCACCTGCTCGTTGGACATCCCGCCGACCGTCGGGTCGTCGATGTTGAAGTAGGTGAAGGTGAGGTACGGCGAGGCGCCACGGTGGTGGACGATGCCGCGCTGCGCGTACTCTGCCTTCAGCCGCTCGCCGTCGAGTACGCGCCGGGCAGTGTCGCCGCCGATGCCGAGGAGATCGAGGCTGCCCTGGGTGAACGACAGGAGCTCGGGCGTGGGCTCCTCGATGATGCTGACTTCGACGCGGCCGATCGCGGGCAGCTTGCGGCCCTTCATGCGTGCGACGAGGTCCCGGTGCGCCGGGTTGTCGCTCGCGGGGAAGGCGATGGTCCGATAGCGCGGATTGGCCTCCAGCACGACGCGCGAGGCGCGCTTCCACTCCACCAGCCGGTATGGCCCGGTGCCCACCGGCTTCTGCATGATCGCGTCGCCGGCCGCCTCGACGACCTCGCGCGCCACGGCGAACGTGTCCAGCACCGCGAGGCGCTCGAGCAGCGTGTAGTTCGGCTGCGCGAGCTTCAGCTCCAGGGCGTGGCGGTCGACGGCGCGCAGGCCGGCAATCGGCGCGTCGTAGTCGACCTTGCCGCCGGGCTTGCGCGCGGGATCG
>CAYQAF010000075.1:0-7531 GCA_964415375.1 uncultured Alcaligenaceae bacterium | reverse complement strand
GAAGGAGCCGGTGCTGAAGGGCAAGGTACGCCGCTGGCTCGCGCACTGGGACGACGGGCTTGCCTACTGCGAGGCGCCTCGTCACGCCGGGGGCGGCGGCGCCGTGCTCGTGCTGCTGCGCGGGCGCTGAGGCCGCCGCCCGCCGCGTCGCGCTTGACTATCTCAACGGCGCCGTCCAGATCGGGCTCGACGCCGCCACCGCGATCCTGCGCGCGTCGGGGCAACGGGCAGCCTGAGTCGACGGCCCGCACCACATCGCCGCGTCGGGGGGGCCGTGCTGCGGTCGGTTAACATGGCGGCTTCCGACCGGACGCCCCTCATGGCCACCCAAGCACCCACGCGCCTCTACCAGGTCCGCAACTCTTCCATCCACGGCCGCGGCGTGTTCGCCGCCCTGCCCATCCCGAAGGGCACGCGGATCATCGAGTACCGCGGCATGCGCACCGACTGGGAAGAGGCGCTCGCCCGCCCCGACAGCGATCCCGACAATCCCTTCCACACGTTCTTCTTCGAACTGGACGACGGCCGCGTGATCGACGCGGGTCGCCGCGGCAACGCCGCGCGCTGGATCAACCACTCCTGCAAGCCCAACTGCAAGACGAGGGAGGACGACGAGGGCCGCGTCCACGTCTACGCGAAGCGCGACATCGACCCCGGCGAGGAACTCGCCTACGACTACAACCTCTCGGTCGACGGCGGCGTGACGAAGAAGGAAGCCGCCTACCTCGCCTGCCGCTGCGGCGCGAAGAAGTGCCGCGGCTCGATGCTCGCCGACGCGAAGGGCGACAAGAAGAAGGGCAAGAAGAAGAAGAAGAAATGAACTAGGCCGCGGGCGCGCGGTCGAGGCAGGCGGTGAGGAACTCCGCCTGATGGCGCTCCGGCGCCTGCGGGCGATCGAAGACCCGTGATGCCTCGGTGACGAGGAATCGCTCGTCGTCGGGGTTACGGGCGAACCAGCGCAGCTCGGGCGGGAACGCGCGGATCGCCACGAGGTCCGCCTCGAGGCGGTCCAGGAACGACGCGCGGGTCATGCCGTTGTCCCGCGAGCGCGCGGCGTTGGCGACGAAGTCGGAGCCTTCCATGCAATCCGTGAGCGAGGGCAAGGCCGCCTCGGCGCCCGTCGCGAGCGCGACGGCAAGGCAGGCCGCGGCCACGCGGGCAGGCGTGCGGCGCATCGGCATTCTCCTCGGGCTGGTGGCGCAGCGGCGCATCGCGATCCTCGCCGCCGTCGCGTCCACTGTAGCGCGCGACGCCCGCAAACTTCAATCGTGCAGCGCCGCAAATGCGCCTCGCCGGCACATCTTATCCACATTGGCATGTCGATAACTTCAAGTTACCAACGACATAGCAATAACCAATTTGTATTGTCACTTCATTACCCATAATCTTCGGTGGTCGGCATCCACGACCAACCGGCGCCCACGACGCGCCAGCAACCCAAGGAGCATCGCAATGAAGACCGTCGGCGAAACCCTGCAGCCGTTCAACGTCATGGGCGTGAAGCCCGGATACAACCAGCCCGAGGAAAAGGGCGTCTCGGCGTTCGAGGCGATCAACGAGAAGTCATTTCCCGGCAAGTGGAAGGTGATCTACTTCTATCCAAAGGACTTCACCTTCGTGTGCCCGACCGAGATCGTCGGTTTCGCCAAGCTCGCCAAGGACTTCGCCGACCGCGACGCCATCGTGCTCGGCGGCTCGACGGACAACGAGTTCGTGAAGCTCGCCTGGCGCCGGGAGCACAAGGACCTGTCGAAGCTGCCGCAGTGGCAGTTCGCCGATACGACCGGCGCGCTGGTCGACCAGCTCGGCGTGCGCGACGCGAAAGAAGGCGTGGCGCTGCGCGCCACGTTCATCGTCGACCCGGACAACGTGATCCAGCACGTCTCGGTCAACAACCTGAACGTCGGCCGCAACCCGGACGAGGTGCTGCGCATCCTCGATGGCCTGCAGACCGACGAGCTCTGCCCCTGCAATCGCGCCGTCGGCGGCGTGACGCTCGAGCTCGAGAGCGCCTGACCGGCGACCCCCTCCGCCCGCCGCGCCCCGGCCCCGCCCCGACGGGCGGTCCGCGGGGCACGCCACGACACCGAAAGGACACCATGGAATTCCTCGACTCCCTCAAGGCGCTCGTCCCCGACTACGCGAAGGACATCCGCCTCAACCTCGACGCGACGATCGCGCGCTCGAGCCTGCCCGCCCGCGAGGCTGCCGGCGCGGCGCTCGCCGCGGCGTTTGCCGCGAAGAGCACGCCGATCGTCGACGCGATCCGCAGCTCGAACGTGCTCGCGCCCGCCGACGCGCAGGCTGCGCTCACGGCCGCCGCACTGATGGGCATGAACAACGTCTGGTACCCCTACGTGGAGATGGCGGCCGACCCAGAGCTGAAGACGCTGCGCGCCGAGCTGCGCATGAACGCCTACGCGAACCACGGCGGCGTCGACAAGCGCGCGTTCGAGCTCTACGCGCTCGCGGCGAGCATCGTCGGCAAGTGCGAGTTCTGCATCGCGTCGCACTACAAGCTGCTGAAGGAGACCGGCGTCACCACGCAGGAGCTGCGCGACGTCGGCCGCATCGCCGCGGCAGTCAACGCGGCAGCCCAGGTGATCGCCATCGAGGGCGGGCGCGCCGACGTGCTGCGCGCCGCCGCCTGACGCGACGCGCCCCCTGGTTGCGGGTCCCCGGCGTTCCGCCCGACAATGGCGGGACGCCGGAGGTCCGGCGAGCGCGAAGAAAGAGACGCCGCCATGGCCCGCAAGTCGCCGCGTCGCCCCGCAGGCACGCTGGTCGTCCTCGAGTTCGAGTCGAAGGTCCTCGCCGACAACCCGTTGGGCGACCCGCACGTGCGCAAGCTCGCAGTGTGGCTGCCGCCGGCGTACGACGAGGGCGCGGGCCGCGGGCGCGGCCGGCGCCTGCCGGTCCTCTACGACCTCGTCGGCTTCACCGGCTCGGGGCTCGCGCACCTCAACTGGCGCCCGTTCGACGAGAACGTTCCCGAGCGTGTCTCCCGGCTCGTCGCCGAGCGCAAGATGGGGCCTGCGATCCTCGTCTTCCCGGACTGCTTCACCTGCCTCGGTGGCAACCAGTACTTGAACTCCAGCGCGATCGGGCGCTACGCCGACTACCTGACGCGGGAGATCGTGCCGCTCGTCGACCGCGAGTTCCGCACGCTCGCCTCGCGGGAACACCGCGGCTGCTTCGGCAAGTCGTCGGGCGGCTACGGCGCGATGATCCACGGGATGAAGCACGCCAAGCACTGGGGCGCGATCGCCGATCACTCGGGCGACGCCTACTTCGACTTCTGCTACATGACCGACTGGCCGCGCACGCTGAACGAGCTCGACCGCTACCGCAAGCCGCCCCGCCGCGCCGGCCGCATCGACGTCGCCCGGGACGCGAAGGCCTCGGGGCGCGGCGAGGACGACGGCCGCGTGCGGCGCTTTCTCGAAGCGATCTGGTCGAAGGACAAGTTGAACGACGCCGAGGCCCACGCGCTGATGATGGTCGCGATGGCCGCATCCTACGACGCGGACCCGGAGGCACCGCTCGGCTTCCGGCTGCCGCTCGACCTCGAGACCGGCGAAGTGATCGCGGCGCGGTGGCGCGCCTGGCTCGCGCACGACCCGATCCACCTCGTCGCGCGCTACCGCGCGAACCTCGCCTCGCTCTCCGGCATCTACATCGACTGCGGCTGGCGCGACCAGTACCACCTGCATTACGGCGCGCGCATCCTGTCGCGGCATCTGGCGCAGCACGGCATCGCGCATCGCTACGAGGAGTTCGACGACAACCACTCGTCGATCGACTATCGGATGGACGCGAGCCTGCCGTTCCTCTACCGGGCGCTCAAGCCCTGACGGTTCCGGCGCCGCCGCCGCGTACCCGCACTCGTCACCACCTGCTTCGCCGCAAGTCATGCGCGCCATTCGCTATCGCCGCTTCGGTCCGCCGGAGGTCCTCGAGGTCGTCGATGTCGATCCGCCCGAGCCGGCCGCGGGCGAGATCAAGGTTCGCGTCGCCGCGGCGAGCCTGAATCCGCTCGACTGGAAGATCCGCGACGGGCACCTGCGACTCGTTCCGGTGCTGGCGCGCCCACCGCGGGGGACGGGCACCGACTTCGCCGGGGAGATCGTCGCGATCGGCGGCGGACCGGGCCCGCGGCACGTCGGCGAACGCGTGTTCGGCTCGCTGTCGCCGTTCGGGCGCCAGGGCTCGTGCGCGGAGTTCGTCACGGTACCCGCGCATCACGCCGTCGCGATGCCCCCGTTGCTGACGTTCGAGCAGGCGGCAACGCTGCCCGTGGCCGGCGGCACCGCGGTGCAGGCGCTTGCCGACGACGGCCGGCTGACCGCGGGCCAACGCGTGCTCGTCACGGGCGGCGCGGGAGGTGTCGGCCACTTTGCCGTGCGTTACGCAAAGCACCTCGGCGCGCACGTCAGCGCGACCTGCGGCCCGTCGAACGTCGAGTTCGTCGCCGGCCTCGGCGCCGACCAGGTGATCGATTACACGAGGACCGACGTCCTCGCGTGCGGCGAGACCTTCGACCTCGTCTTCGATGCGGTCAACGCGCTCGACTGGCGGCGCGCGCGCCGATTGCTGGTCCCCGGCGGGCTCTACCTCGGCACGGCCGGCAGCACGGCCGCGGCGATCGCCACCGGCTTGGGCGCGTTCGTCTCGTCGATCGCCGGCGGCATCCGCGTGCGCAATCTGATGCTCCGCGCGAGCGATGCCTCGCTGCAGCGGCTCGCGGAACTCGCTGCCGCGGGCGTGCTGCAACCCCACATCGAACGCAGCGTCGGCCTCGACGGGGTCGCCGAGGCGCAGCGCGTAATGCAGCGCGGGCACGGGCGCGGCAAGTTCGTGGTCCTGCCCTGATCCCGCTCGACGCTGTCGGCGCCCCGGTGCGCCACTTCGCCGTGCGTCTCCGCGCGCGGCTGCGCTAGACTGCGTGCTTCGGGGTGCGCAGCGGCCGGCGCAGGTCGATGGCCGCGGCCAGGCGCACCGATGCAGGACAGTGCAACGTAGCACCGGAGAACGGCCATGCGTTGGGGCGATATGCGTCGCAGCGAAAACGTCGAGGACCGCTCGGGCATGCGTCCGCGCGGCGGCGGAATCGGCGGCGGTGGCATGAAGATCGGTCTGGGCGGCATCATCCTCGTGCTCATCGCCAGCGTCCTGTTCGGCATCAATCCCTTCACGCTGCTCGGTGGCATGAGTGGCCCCGAACCGGCGCCGCAGAGCGCGCCGCCGCGCTACGGTCCGCAGGTCGGGCCTGGTGCGGCGACGCAGGCCGCCGATCCGACGAAGGAGATGGTGGCTCGGGTGCTCGGCGACACCGAGGACGTGTGGAACGCGCTGTTCCAGGCGATGTTCAACAAGGGCTATCCCAAGCCGGGACTCGTCATCTTCGAGGACCAGGTCCGCTCCGCCTGCGGATTCGCCAGCGCCGCCGTTGGTCCGTTCTACTGCCCGGGTGACGGCAAGGTCTACCTCGATACGGCGTTTTTCGACCAGTTGTCGCGGCGCTTCGGTGCCCCCGGCGACTTCGCGCAGGCATACGTCGTCTCGCACGAGGTGGGGCACCACGTGCAGAACGTGCTCGGCACGATGCAGCAGTTCGACCGCCTGATCCAGCGCGCGGGACCTTCCGAGCGCAACCAGCTGCAGGTACGCCTCGAATTGCAGGCGGACTGCTATGCCGGCGTATGGGGCCATTTCGCGCAACGGCGCAAGCTGCTCGAGCCGGGGGACCTCGAGGAAGGCCTGCGTGGCGCGGCCGCGGTTGGCGACGACCAGATCATGAAGCGCACCCAGGGCTACGTTGTCCCCGATGCGTTCACACACGGCTCGGCACAGCAGCGCATGTACTGGTTCAAGCGCGGCCTCGAAACCGGCGATCCGCGCCGGTGCGACACGTTCACCGAAAGGCAACCCTGACCGGCGCCCAGCCCGGCGGCGCCGTCGCGACGGGCGCAGGAACCGCCGTGCTTGCCGAATCCCCGCGGCCGGGTTCCGGCACGCGCCGCGACGTCTTCAGCGACCTGCAGCACTGTTGACCCCTGTCAACCGGCACCATCGCCCGGCGCGGCTAGACTTGCCGCGGCATCGCAGCGGAAGGGATCGCCATGGTCGCGCTCAAGGAACTCTTCACCACCGACATCGGGCTCCTCAGCCTGTTCGTCATCCTCTTCATCATCGGCATGGGCTTCTGGCTGTCGCGGTTCTTCGCGGCACGGATGCGCGAGGACGAGGCGGCGGCGCGAGCCGCCGCCGCGAAGGCCGGCGCGAAGCCGCGCTGAGCCCGGTGCGGGCGGCCACCGTCCGCGAAGTGTCCCGGACCCCCGGTTGCCGCCGCAGCGGATGGCCATGGCCCACCGAACCTGCGGCACCCCGGCTCGCGAAGCCCGATTGCATCCCGCCACGTCCGTGACGATAATGGTTCTTGACCGCCGCGTGCGGTCGACTCGCACGGAGGGCGGCCATGAAGAAGGTCCTGTTTCTCGCCGGCATCGCCGGCCTGCTGCTCGCCGGGTGCACGCCCGCCCCGCTGACCAAGGCCGACTACGACGGCCTCGTCGTGTGCAACCCGGACGTCCTCGACCAGGTCGAGCGCACCGCACGGCGCACGTTTGCGCAGGTGTACTGGTACAACTGCCCGAAGGCGACGTTGCGCGTGATCTGACGCGCGTGCGGCGCCGCCCGCGCGCCGCCGGACGTCCGTGCCGCCGGTGACGGACGCCCTCGGCGGCGCATTCGACGCCTCGACGCGCTGCCCCGGCTGCGGCGCGTCGATGGCTTCGCTCGTCCTCCAGCGAACGCCGCACGGTGAGGTCGTCGTCGACCTGTGCGTACGCTGCCACGCGCTCTGGTTCGACGCGTTCGAAAGCGTTCGGCTTACTCCGGCCGCGACGCTTGCGCTGTTCGAAGCGGTGCGCGTGGCCAGGGAGCCCGTGCGAGCCGAGCAGAAATCGCTCGCCTGCCCGCGCTGCCGCGCCGGTCTCGTCGAGACACGTGACGTGCGCCACACGACGCGCTTCGTCTACTGGCGGTGTCCGCGCGGGCATGGGCGCTTCACGCCGTTCGTGCAGTTCCTGCGCGAGAAGGATTTTCTGCGACCACTCGCGCCCCGGGAGATCGAGCGGCTCAAGGTCCACGTCCGTTCCATTCGCTGCACGGGCTGCGGGGCGCCCGTCGATCTGGCCCGCGACGCCCGCTGCCCGTACTGTGCGGGTCCGATCGAGGCCTTCGATGCCGGTGCCGCCGCGGCCACCGTGCGCGCGCTGGAAGAACGCACGACGGCACGCGCGCGCATCGACGTCAACGGACTGGCCGATGCGCTGCTCGGCGCCGGAGCGCCCCGGTCCCGCGTCGGAACACCGCTCGACCTCGTCGAGACCGGCCTCCACGTACTCGCTTCGTGGCTCCCCGGACGGTGACGCTGCCCATGCGCAGCGCCCTTTCCGGCGCCGCTGCGCGTCAGTACAATGTCATGTTTTTGCCCAATGGACTTCCGTCATGAACCTGCGCGCCCTTG
>CAYQAF010000074.1:0-7541 GCA_964415375.1 uncultured Alcaligenaceae bacterium | reverse complement strand
CCGGCAGCCGACCACGTCGCGGCGCTGTCCTCGAACGGCAAGCTGCTCGTGTTCCCGCTCGCCGAGATGCGCGAGGTGCCCCGCGGGCGCGGCGTGATCATCCTGCGCCTGGACGACAAGGAGTCGCTGATCGCGGTCGCGGTGACGGCGGGCAACCGCGTCGTCGTGCGGGGCACCAACCGGCTGGGACGCACGGTCGACCTGGCAGTCGAGGGCGAGGCGCTCGCGAAGCACCTGCTGCCGCGCGCACGCAAGGGTTCGCTCGTCGCGCCGAAGCTCAAGGTCGTCGGGTTCGCATGAGACCGAGGACGCGCAAGCCACCGCCCATCGTGCACGAGGCCGAGCGCAACGTGCCGGAGCCGACGCTCGCGGAGGTCGTGCGCGAGCGGACCGGGTTTGCATGGTCGCGTGCGCGCGCCCTGTGCACCGATGGACGCGTGAGCATCGATGGCCAGCGCTGTATCGATCCCGCATCCCGTGTCGCTGCGGGTGCGGTCGTCGTCGTCGACGAGAAGGCGTCACGGGTGCGCACCGGCCCGCTGGCGGAGAGCGCGATCGTGCATGCGGACCGCGACCTCGTAGTCGTCGACAAGCCCGCCGGAATGCTCAGCGTCCCCGACGAGCCGGGAACGAAGGGCACGCTCGCGGACTTCACCCGGGCGCTGCTGCGTGCGCTCGGCCGCGGCCCGGACACCGCGTTGAGCGTAGTGCACCGCCTCGACCGGGACACCAGTGGCCTCATCGTGCTGGCGCGGACCGCGGAGGCGAAACGCAGGCTGGCGGCGCAGTTTCGCGCGCACGACATCGAACGCGTGTACCACGCCATCGCGCACGGCGACGTCGAGGCGACGCGCGTCGAGACGATGCTCGTCATGGATCGCGGCGACGGACTGCGCGGCTCGTTCGGGCACTTTCGGCGCCCCCGGGGCACACCTCCGGCCGACGCGAAGCGGGCGGTCACCCACGTCGAGAGCATCGCCGCGCTCGCGGGCGCGACGCTCGTGGCGTGTCGTCTCGAAACGGGCCGCCAGCACCAGATTCGCATTCACCTGTCGGAGCTCGGGCATCCGCTGGTCGGCGAAAGCGTCTACATACGCGACTACACGGGGCCGCGAATCAAGTCGTCGCGGGCGATGCTCCACGCGCAGGCGCTCGGCTTCGTGCATCCGCGGAGCGGCGAGCGCGTGCTGTTCCGGCGCGACACGCCGAAAGACTTCCAGGCGATGATCGAGGCGCTCCGCCAGCGCTGAATCCGCGGGCGACCGCGGCCGGTCACGCCGCGATCGACTCCAGTGCCAGGTACTGCCGGAGGTAGGTCTCGAAGGGAACCGTGTCCGCTTCCTCGAGGCGTCGCTGTTCCTCGACACTCTCGCGTGCGAGCGTCTCGAGCCGGGCGGCGGCCTGCGTCGATATCGGCTCGGAACGCATCGCGGCGGCGTGTTGGCGCGACTGCGCAAGCGCGAAGGCAAACCAGGACCCCCGATAGTCGTTGCGGATCGCGGCGAGTACGCGGGCGGACGGCAGCGACGCCGGATCTTCCAGGGACTTGTGCGCAGCGTCGAGCGCCGCCGCGTGCGCGTGCCCGCCGCAGGCACCATCCAGCGCGCGCGCCATGGGCGCGCACTCGGCGAGCAGGCGCCTGGCCCACGCGCGCATGCCGACGCGGCGTGCACCCTGCCGCAGCCGCAGCCCCGGTTCCCGCCCGCGCTCCGCGACGAGCTGGGCGTTGCGGGAGTTGGCGCGGATCTCCTCGGGCGTGTCCGGCGGGCTCGCGCTCGTCAGGCAGTGCAGCAGGAACACGTCCAGGAACCGGGCGGTGTCGGCGGTGATGCCGACGCGGGCGAAGGGATCGACGTCCATCACGCGCACTTCGACATACTGGATGCCGCGCTGGCGCAGCGCGTGCAGTGGCCGCTCGCCGATGTGAATGATGCGCTTGGGACGGATGGTCGCGTAGTACTCGTTCTCGATCTGGAGCAGGGTCGTCGCGAGCTGCCGATAGCCGGTGCCGTCGCGCACGCCGATCGCCTCGTACGCCGGGTGGATTTTCGTCAACCCGGCCTCGAGCGAGGCCGCGTAGCTCTCGAGATCGTTGCAGCTGACCGCCAACGCCTCCTGCGCCTTGCCGAGATAGCCGATGCGTCCCATGCGCAACGACGTCGCGTACGGCAGGAACAGCGCGTCCGCCGAGAGCTGACGTAGCGAGTGGCTGCGGCCCTCGACAAAGCAGGCACAAACCGCCGGAGATGCGCCGAACAGGTACAGCAGCAGCCAGGCATGGCGGCGAAAGTTCCGGATCAGCGCCATGTACCCGCTGTTCGCGTCGCCGAGCCCGGCGACCGGCCAGACCGCGTCCGGCAGCGAGAAGTTGTAGTGGATGCCGGAGATCAGCTGCATGCGCCGGCCGTAGCGATGCGACAGGCCGGTCCGGTAGACGGTCTTGGCCTGCGCGACGTTGGAACGGCCGTACTGCGCGATCGGGATCTCGGATTCCCGGGGGAGCGCGCAGGGCATGCTCGCCGCCCAGACGATCTCGTCGCCGATGTTGCGGTAGACGAAACGGTGCAGCTCCGCGAGCTCGCGCAGGCAGTTGTCCGCGTCGGTGTGGACTGCCGTGATGAGCTCGAGCTGCGACTCGCTGAAGTCGGTCGTGATGCGTGGATGGGTCAGCGCGGCGCCAAGCGCCACGGGATGCGGCGTCGCGGACAGCTTGCCGTCCGGCCGCACGCGCAGGCCTTCCTTTTCGATCCCGCGCCGCAACTGCGAGAGGACGGGGGCGAGCACTTCGAGCGTTCGGCCTGGGTCGATCATCTGGGCTTTCGTCGCATGCCCCGCTCGGGCGGAGCCGCGACATCGTGGTCGGGGTTGATGCCTAGGTTAACGGATCGGCGCATGCGTGCCGTGGACGATGCTTTACGGCCGCCCCTCCTGCATCGGGAATGCAGCCCATCGGGCCGCGGCGTGCCGCCGCCGTTGCCCGGCCCATGCAGGCCGGGTAGAGTCGCACACTCGTGGCCCTCCGGTGCCGGCGTACGGCGCAACCGTCGTCCCGCCGGTGCTTCGCTCGCAAGGTGCCTCCCCATGCGCGACAATCCAGTCAAGGCCAAGCTCGCCGCCGGTGGAAGTGCGTACGGCGCGATGGTGTTCGAGTTCTGGTCGGCGGGGCTGCCGCAGATCTGCACGAACGCCGGTGCCGAGTTCGTCCTCTACGACATGGAGCACACGGGCCTCTCGTTCGAGACGCTGAAGACGCAAGTTGCGCTCTGCCGGGGCCTCGACATCGTGCCGATGGTCCGCGTGCCGCGTGGCGAATACCACTTCATCGCGCGTGCGCTCGACGTCGGCGCGCTGGGCGTGATGGTACCCATGGTCGGGACGGCGGACGAGGCCGCGCACGTCGTGGCGTGCACACGCTATCCGCCGGACGGCCGGCGAGGGGCGGCGTTCGGTTTCGCGCACGACGACTACCAGGGCGGTGACGTCGCGGCCAAGATCGCGGCCATCCGCGAGCGGACGCTGGTGATCGCGCAGATCGAGACCGCGGAAGGACTGGCGAACGTCGAGGCGATCGCCGCGACACCGGGCGTCGATGCACTGTGGCTCGGACACTTCGACCTCACCAATTTCATGGGCATTCCCGGAGCGTTCCGGCATCCGGATTATCTGGCCGCCGTGAGGCGCATCGTCTCTGCCTGCGCAACGCATGGCAAGACGGCCGCGTTCCTGGCGGCGGACGACGACTGGGCGCGCGAGTACAAGGCCCACGGCTTCCGGCTGATGGCCTACGGCCTCGACCAGGCGATGCTCGGCAAGGCGTTGCGGCACGGCCTCGACGTGCTGCGCGCGTGACGGAGGAGGGCCCCATGGCAGCGAAATACCGCGTCGGCATCACCCGCGACATCCTCGATTCGCGCGGTGAACCGGCATTCGGCAGGGCAGCGCTCGCGGTACTCGACGAGGCGCCGGACATCGAGTGGGAGTACCTGCCCGCGGTCGTGGGCGAGCTCACCGCCGACCACGCCGCACGCTACGACGCGCTGTACGTCAACATGGCGCGCACCCCTGCCGCCGCGGTGACGCGGCCCGATTGCCGCTTGCGTGTCGTGGCGCGGCACGGCGTGGGCTACGACTCGGTCGACGTTCCGGCGATGACGCGCGCGGGGATCCTGGTCACGAACACGCCGTGGCCGATGCCGCGTCCCGTGGCGACGATCGCGCTGACGTTCATTCTCGCGCTCGCGGGGAAGCTGATGCAGAAGGATCGCCTCACCCGCACCGGCCGGTGGCACGAGCGGATGGACCACATGGGGATGGGACTGACGGGACGCACGCTCGGCGTGGTCGGCGCCGGTCGCATAGGCAGGGAGCTCCTGCGGATGGCGCGCGTGTTCGACATGCAGCTGCTCGCCACGGATCCGTACGTGAATGCGGTCGAGCTCGCCACCCTCGGCGCCCGCAAGGTCGACCTGTCGACACTATTGCGAGACGCGGACTTCGTCGTCACGATCCCGCTCCTCAACGACGAGACGCGCCACCTGATCTCCGCGCCGCAGTTCGCGCTGATGAAGCGCACCGCGTATTTCATCAACGTGTCGCGCGGGCCGGTGGTGGACGAACCGGCACTGATCGCGGCGCTGCAGTCGGGGCGCATCGCCGGCGCCGCGCTCGACGTGTTCGAACAGGAGCCCGTCGATCCTGCCAATCCGCTGCTCGCGATGGACAACGTGCTCGTGACGCCCCACTCGCTGTGCTGGACCGACGAGTGCTTCCACAACATGGCCACGACCGGCCTGTCGAGCATCGTCGACGTGTTGGCCGGTCGCGTGCCGGAGTTCGTCGTCAACCGCGAGGTCCTGGTCCATCCGCGCGTCAAGGGGTGGCTTGCCGGTTAGCGGCACGGCAGGCGGAGTCGACCCCAGACGCCGGCGGCCCCCCGGGGGAGGCTCGCTGCATTGGTATAATGCTCGTTTCCGCCTCCCGCGCGGAGCATGCGACGCACCGGAATCTCCGGCGTCCGCATCAATTCGGGCCGAGCAGCGCTTCTCAGGACATTAGCGCGCCTCGGCCCACGCCATTCCGGGCCGAGTCCATGTGCCGACGCCAAAGGACCACCTGCAATGGGAAAGCAAACCGCGGTAATCATCGAACGCCAATTCATCGACGATGAAGGCAAGGTCGTCGTCTTCCGTCACCCCGAGTGGAAGGTGGCGTGCTGGGATGCGATCGAAGCGCTGCCCGACCACGATGCGCGGTCGTGGGCCCTGGAGAAGCTCCTCTGGGGCATGTGGGAGCGCGACGTCGACGTCGAGCACGTCGTTGCTTTCGTTCGGGAGAAGTATCGGGCGCGCGACGAGCAATCGCGTCTCGAGGATGCATTGGAGCCGGGCACCGTGTAACGGCGACGCGCTCGCCCACCTCGTCGCAATGCGCGTCGTTGCCTTGAATTCCGCCGACGGCCGTCGATGAAGAGCCTGCCGCCCGGCTTCAAGGCCATCGTGCTGGGTGCGACGGGCGCCATTGGTGGTGCCTTCGAGAAGGCGCTGGTGCGGATGCCGGCGTGTGCTGGCGTGATGGGGCTCGGCCGCCGGTCCGATCCGCCCTTCGACCTCGAGGACGAGGCGTCGATTGCCGCTTGCGCGCGCGCGGTGGTATCGAGGGGACCATTCGATCTCATCGTCGATGCGACGGGGGCGCTGCACATCGCCGGCGTAGGGCCGGAGAAGCGGCTGCACGACCTCAGCGCCGACCGGTTGTCGCGCGCGTTCATGGTCAACGCGATCGGTCCCGCGCTGCTGATGAAGCACTTCATTCCGCTCCTGCCGTCGAAGTCGCGATGCATGTTCGCGACGCTGTCGGCACGGGTCGGCAGCATCACCGACAACCGGAAGGGCGGCTGGTACGGTTACCGCGCCTCGAAGGCGGCGCGGAACATGCTGCTCAGGACGGCGGCCGTCGAGGCCTGCCGCCAACGCCCCGACGCGATCTTCGTGGCGTTGCAGCCCGGCACGGTACGCTCCCGACTCTCGGCCCCGTTTGCCGCCGGCGCCGACGCGATGGATCCCGACGTTTCCGCCGCGCTGCTCCTCGACGCAATCGACGCGCTGCCGGCTCGGGGCGAGGCGGTGTTCATCGATTGCCGCGGGCAGCCGATCGAGTGGTAGCCGCATGATCAACCTTCGGGAAACCATCGAAGTCCCGCGTCCGCTCGACGACGTCTTCTCCTACGTGAGCAACTTCGCCAATGCCGCGCAGTGGGACCCGGGCGTCGCCGAATCGACGAAGACAAGTCCGGGCCGAGTCGGCGTCGGCACGGTGTTCGACCTGCGGGTCAGGTTCGGGCCGCGTTCGATCCCGATGGCGTACGTCATCCGCGTTCATGAGCCGCCGAGTCGGGTGGTCCTGGAAGGGACAGGCGATTCGGTTCACGCCCTGGACGACATCGCGTTCGCAGCGACGCGTCGAGGCACCCGCATCACCTACGCGGCGGACATCTCGCTGCGCGGCACCGTCGGCATGGTCGAGCCGTGGCTGAAAGGCGCGCTCGACCGCGTCGGAAAGAACGCCGTCCGGGGCCTTCAGGCGGCCCTCACCGACGACTTTCCGCCACCCCGACGCAGCCTGCTGGCCGACCTCCAGGACCGCCTGATCCTGCCGGGCCTCGTGGGCTTCACCAACGTCGGCTACCACTGGCACAAGCGAACCTGGAAGCCGCTCTCCGCGTCGATGCGCGGACGCACGGTGGTGATCACGGGCGCCACGTCGGGCCTCGGACGGGCTGCCGCTCACCAGCTGGCCGCGCTCGGTGCGCGCGTGATCCTGGTGGGTCGCAACAAGGGGAAGACGGAGTCCACCCGGCGCGAAATCGTTGCCGAGACAGGCAACGACGACGTGGCAGTCGCGATCGCGGATCTCGGCCTGCTGGCCGACGTCCGGCGCCTCGCGCAGCACTTGCTGGAGGACGAGCCCCGGATCCATGTGCTAGTGAACAATGCCGGCGTGCTCCTCAATCGGCGCACGACGACTGCCGAGGGCAACGAGGCCACGCTGGCCACCAACTTGCTTGCTCCCTTCCTCCTCACGCAACTATTGCTGCCGCGCCTGCGCAAGTCGGCGCCATCCCGGATCATCAACGTGTCCTCGGGCGGGATGTACACCGCGGGTCTGGCCCTGGACGACTTGCAGTACGAAAAGACGGCCTACCACGGCAGTCGTGCGTATGCACGCACCAAGCGCGCACTGGTCGTTCTGACCGAGCTGTGGGCGGAGCAGCTGAAGGAGAGCGGCGTGGTCGTCCACGCGATGCATCCCGGTTGGGCCGACACGCCGGGTGTCGCGAGCTCGCTTCCAGGATTCCACACGGTCACCCGGCGCTTGCTGCGCACGGCGGAGCAGGGTGCCGACACGATTACCTGGCTCGCGGCATCGCCGGAAGCGGCGAGAGCAAGCGGTGGGTTTTGGCTCGACCGCGAACCGCACGCCACCCACGTCCTTCCCGGCACCGACCCGACGCCGGCGGAGCGGCAGGAATTGTGGGAGGCGCT
>CAYQAF010000073.1:0-7592 GCA_964415375.1 uncultured Alcaligenaceae bacterium | reverse complement strand
GGCACTGCGAGCCCGCCTGGACTGCGGGGCCTTGCTCGTCACGCGCTCGGAGGAAGGCATGACCCTCGTCACCGATGCCGGCGCGCTCACGATTCCCGCGCAGGCGCGCGAGGTGTTCGACGTATCCGGCGCCGGCGACACGGTGATCGCCACGCTCGGCACGCTCGCGGCCGCAGGCGCTTCGCTCGATGTCGCGGTGCGCATTGCCAACGAGGCGGCGGGCGTGGTGGTCGGCAAGCTCGGCGCCTCGGTCGTGCTGCCGGTCGAGCTGCGCTGACGATGGCAAAGCCGAAGACGGTCTACAGTTGCACGGAGTGCGGTGGGCAGTCGCCGAAGTGGCAGGGCCAGTGCCCGCACTGCGGCGCCTGGAACACGCTCGTGGAATCCGTGGCGGCGCCGGCGCCGACGCGGTTCACCAACGTGGCGGGAGCGCGCTCGGCGATCCGGTCGCTGTCTGCGGTCGATGCCAAGGAAATCCACCGCATCCCCACCGGCCTCGACGAGTTCGACCGCGTGCTGGGCGGCGGGCTGGTCGGGGGTGGCGTGGTGCTCCTGGGCGGCGATCCCGGCATCGGCAAGTCGACGCTGCTCCTGCAGGCCTGTGCCGTGCTGGGCGCGACGCGCAAGGTGCTCTACGTGACCGGCGAGGAGTCGGTCGAGCAGATCGCGATGCGCGCGCAGCGGCTCGGGCTCGTCAACGCACCGGTGGAGCTGCTCGCCGAGGTGCAGCTCGAGGCGATCGTCGCGGCCCTCGGCGGCGCCGCGCCGGAGGTGGTCGTCGTCGACTCGATCCAGACGATGTACACCGAGATGCTGACTTCCGCGCCGGGCAGCGTCTCGCAGGTGCGCGAGTGCGCGGCACAGCTGACGCGACTCGCCAAGCAGCGCGGCATCGTGGTGATCTTCGTCGGGCACGTCACCAAGGAAGGGGCGATCGCCGGACCCCGGGTGCTCGAGCACATCGTCGATACCGTGCTGTACTTCGAGGGCGATCCGCACTCGAGCTTCCGGCTGGTGCGCGCGATCAAGAACCGGTTCGGCGCCGCGAACGAGCTCGGCGTGTTCGGCATGACCGAGCGCGGACTGAAGGGCATCACCAATCCGTCGGCGCTGTTCCTGTCGCAGCACGACGCCTCGGTGCCGGGTTCGGCGATCGTCGCAACCCTTGAGGGCTCGCGCCCGCTGCTGGTCGAGATCCAGGCACTGGTCGACCCAGTGCAGGGAGGCAACCCGAAGCGCCTCGCCGTGGGCCTCGATCCGCAGCGCTTGGCGCTCTTGCTCGCCGTCCTGCACCGCCATGGCGGGGTCGAAACGGCGGGCTACGACGTCTTCGTCAACGCCGTGGGGGGCGTGCGGATCGGCGAGCCGGCGGCCGACCTTGCCGTGCTGGTCGCCGTCAATTCATCTCTTAAAAACAAGCCATTGCCTGACAAAGCTCTTGTTTTCGGTGAAGTCGGACTCGCGGGCGAGGTGCGACCGGTACAGCGGGGCCAGGAGCGCATCCGGGAGGCCGCCAAGCTCGGCTTTCGCACCGCGCTGATCCCGGTGGCGAACAAGCCACGGCAGGCGATCGACGGCATCAAGGTCGTGCCCGTGGCGCGCATTTCGGACGCGCTCGACTACCTGCGCAGCGAATAGCAGCTAGCCGATGTCGATCGGCTCGCGCACGCCGCGGCGGTACTGGTCGGCCATCGCGACGTAGGCCGCTTCCAGGGCACGCGTGGTTGCCACGGTGTCGAACAGCGCACTGGTGTGCCCCGGGCCCTCGAGATGCGCGCGCAGGCGCGACAGGGCCGCAGGAGCGGATGCGAGCTCCACCGCCTTGTCGACATAGGCCTCGACGTTGCCGACCACGAGCCCGGGCAGCCCGACCGCGCGCGCGAGGCTCTCGCCCACGCGTGAGGCGAACGTGTCCCCCGAGAGCGTGAGCACCGGGCAGCCCGCCCACAGCGCGTCGCTGCCGGTGGTGTGCGCGTTGTACGGCCAGGTGTCGAGAAACAGGTCGGCGCGCCGGTAGAGTCCCAGGTACTCGGCGTTGGGTCGCCCGGCCGCGAAGACCAGGCGCTGCGCATCGATGCCCCGGGTCGTCGCTTCGCGTCGCAGGTTCGCCACTGCCGGGTCGTTGTCGCGGCGGGCAAGGAGCCACAGTACCGCGCCGGGAACGCGCTGGAGAATCGCGGCCCATGCGTCCATCGACTCGGGCCGCAGCTTCCAGATCGCGTTGAAACTGCACAGCACGACGGCATCGTCCGGAAGGCCGAGCTCGGCGCGCGACGGCGGCTCCACGACCGGGCGGTCGCGATCGTTGACCTGGTAGCTTCCCGGCAGCCGAACCAGGGTTTCGGCGTAGTCCGCCGCATGCGCGGCGGGCGTGACGACGGCGTCGCCGATCAGGTAGTCGACGAGGCCACCGCCGATCGTTCCCGGATACCCGAGGTAGTGTGCCTGGATCGGGGCAGGGCGCAGCGCCAGGATTCGCGGCGGCGCTCCCGCGGTGTGCCCCTTCAGGTCGACGAGGATGTCGATGCCGTCGTCGCGAATGCGTGCGGCCACCTGCTCCGGGGACGCCGCCTTCAGGTCGACGAAGCGGTCGAATGCCCGCACGAGGCGCTGTCGCATCGGGCTCGCGTCATCCTGACCGATCGAGTACGCGGCGATCTCGAAGCGCTCCCGATCGTGCGCTTCGAAGAGACCCGCAGTGAGGAATGCGGTCGCGTGGGCGTGGAAGTCTGCAGACAGGTAGCCGATGCGCAGGCGCCCGGCCGAGAGCGGACGGTGGGCGCGCAGCGGCGCGCCGGCGAGCGCACCGGACCACGATTCCGCCGCCCGGCGCTGCTCCGCACGGGTCGATGGCGCGGCAAGCATCACGAACGGCGACAGCAGCGCACGGCCCGCCGCCACGCCTTCGCGCATGCGCCGCTCGTGTTCCGCCAGCTCGCGCCAATCCGCGGTCCAGCGCTCGAGGTGCACGAGTTGCGACAGTGCGGGCCCGTGGCCGGGGTCGAGGCGGATCGCCTGCCGATAGGCCTCGGCGGCGGCGACCGGCTCGCGCAGCCGCTCCAGCAAGCTTGCGTACTCGAACCGCAGCGTCGCGGACGCGGGGGAGCGCGCGAGCGCGGCCTCGAGTGTTGCGCGAGCCCGTTCGGGCGCACCGATCGCGAGCTCGAGCTGTGCCTTGAGTCCGGCATACGAGACGTCGCCCGGCACGAGCCCGCAGGCACGGCTCGCGGCATCGAGCGCCTCCAGGATGCGGTCCTGGCGCTCGAGCGCCAGCGCCAGGTGGTACCAGGCGTTCGGATGGCGCGGATCGATCGTGGTGGCCTGGCGCGCCGACGCCTCGGCATCCGCGAGCAGTCCCTGCGACATCTGCACCGCGGCGAGGTTGGCGGCGAATTCCGCCGCGCGCGGCGCGCGCCGCAGCGCTTCCTTGAGTGCGTCGATCGCCGCGGCCGGACGGCCGGCAGCTTCGAGGGCGAGCGCGAGGTTCGACCAGGCGTCGGCGGAGGCGTCGTCGATCGCGAGCGCCGCGCGGATGCGATCCGCCGCCGCCGCATGCTGCCCTGCCTGGTGCAGCACGACACCGCTGTAATGGAGCGCCGGCGCATGACGCGCATCCGACTGCAGGATCGCGTCGTAGCGGTGAAAGGCCTCGCGGAGCTTGCCCTGCCGGTGCACGGCGAGGGCGCGATCGAACTCTTTCTGGAACTTCATGGGTGCGGAGCCATCGGGCGAAGCGCGAGTCTAGACGATCCGGCACCGGAGGCGATCCGCGAACGCGACAGCGATCCGGGCGTGGCGCTGTTGCTGCGACGGAACCGAACATTGATCCAGGTGAAACCCGCTTGCCGAAATCCGCCTTGAAGTGCGTTCGGCCCGGGGAATGCGGGTAATCTGCCGCTGCTCGCACGATCGATCCCCTATCCCGGCGTCGGAGGAGCGTCGGGGTTCGGGAAGCGGGATCCGTGAAGCATGGGGCCTTCCTTGTCACACCGTCACGACACCATCCCGCGCGCCAGCGCTCCGCAGGAAAGGGCCAAGGGCAGGGGGCTCCTGCTCGCCGCGATCGCCGCGGCCGCGCTGGTTCTGGCTTCGGCGACACCCGCCGTGACGACGCCGCCCGCAAAGCCCGGCGCGATCACCACGGCGACCAGCACCGCGGTTCGCACCATCGAGGTGTTCGTGCGCGAGGGTTGCCCCCACTGCGCGGATGCCGAGGCGTTCCTCGAGGGACTCGCGAAGGAGCGCCTCGACCTCTCGATCTTCATCCGCGACGTGAGCAAGGATCCCGCGGCGATGGCGCAGTTGAAGGACCTCGCCAATGCGCAGGGGCAGGGACCCGCGCGCGTTCCCGCCGTGTTCGTGAACGGGGAACTGATCGTCGGCTATTCGACGGCCGCGGGAACCGACCGGCTGATCCGCCGTGCTCTCGCCGGCGCCAAGGTCGCGGGGGAGCAAGTCCTCGATACGGGTGCGTGCGCAGCGGACGATGGCAACCTTTCGTGCGACGCCGGACCCGGCACTCCGACCGAGGACGAGAAGTTCGCGATCAGCGTGCTCGGCTTCACCGTCTCGCTCGAGCAGGTCGGCCTGCCGCTCTTCACGTTCGTGATGGGGATGCTCGACGGCTTCAATCCCTGCTCGATGTGGGTGCTGCTGCTGATGATCTCGCTCCTCGCACCGCTCAACAATCGGCCGCGGATGCTCGCGATCGCGGGCACGTTCCTCGTCGTGCAGGCGATCGCTTATTTCGGCTTCCTCGCCGCGTGGCTCAACCTGTTCCTGACGATCGGCTTGTCGCGCGCCTCGGAGCTCGTGATCGCCGCGGTGGCGATCCTCGCCGGCGTCGTCAACGTCAAGGACTTCTTCGCCTTCGGCATGGGACCCTCGCTGTCGATTCCCGAGCAGTCGAAGCCGGGCATCTACGCGCGCATGCGCGCGATCCTGCACGCGGAAAACCTGTGGGGTGCGCTGGTCGCCACGGTGATCCTCGGCGTGCTGGTGCAGTTCGTGGAACTGCTCTGCACGTCCGGGTTCCCTGCGTTGTTCACCCGCATCCTGACGCTGCAGCACATGGACGGGACGCAGTACTACGGCTACCTGCTGCTCTACAACGCGGCCTACATGCTGGACGACCTGATGATCCTCGCGATCGGCGTGATCACGCTTTCCCGCCACCGCCTGCAGGAGCGCGAGGGGCGGTGGCTCAAACTGATCTCGGGCCTGGTGATGGTCGGACTGGGGCTCTATCTCGCGATCCCCTGATCCGGCGTGCCCTGCCGCGGCCGTCCCATCACGACCGCGGCCACGAACCCGGCGATGAAGCCGCCGATGTGCGCGCCGTGCGCGATACCGCCGCCGCCCTGGCTCGCGAGCACGAACGGCAGCACGTTGTCGAGGATCAGGTACATCCACAGCACGAGGCTCGCGGAGAACATCCGCACGCCCATGAACAAGGGCGGCAGGAACATGAACACCTTGACGTAGTGGCGCGGGAACCAGCGCAGGTAGAAGCCCAGCACTCCCGAAATCGCGCCCGAGGCACCGACCATCGGGATGTTCGAACTCAGGTTGAACACCGCCTGGAACAGCGCCGCGGCGACGCCGGTCAGCAGATAGCCCGCGAGGAAGCCGAGCGGGCCGAGCCGATCCTCGACGTTGTTGCCGTAGATGAACAGGAACAGCATGTTCCCGAAGAGGTGCATGAAGCCCCCGTGCAGGAACATCGAGAAGAACAGGTCGCCGACGTTCATCGCCGCGGGGCGGAAGCCCCACTGGTAGACGAACAGGTCGTACTGGCTCATGCCGCCGAAGACCGCCGACGGGCTGGTCCCGGGCGGCAGGTTCTTCATGATCGCTGCGATGTACTCGGCCACCCGCGGGTCCGCGGGACTCACCGGCTGCGACGACATCGGCAACGTGACGAGGAGGTAGACGGCGACGTTGACGACGATCAGCGCGATCGTCATCCAGTGGACGCCGCGCGGGTTGGGGTAGTCGCCTATCGGGAACACGGTCGGGCCGCCTGCGGAAAGTGCGAGATGGTAGCGCAGACCCCGGCCCTGTCGATGTCGTAAGGTGGCCGGCCCCGCTCCGATTCGCTTGATCCATCACAGGGAAAATGCGCAGCGGGCCACGCAGACTCCCGCCCAGTGACCATCGAGAAGAGGAGCAGGGCCCATGAACACGACGCTTGCCCATTGCGCGGATCCCGCCGGGGACGCCCTGGTCGGGAACACGCTTGGATCGATTGCGCGGCACATCCCGGGAGCGACCGCGGTACTGCGCCGCCACCGGCTGGACTTCTGCTGCGGGGGCGACGCGACACTGGCCGACGCAGCGCGCGTCCAGGGCGCCGACGCCACGAAGATTGCGGGGGAGCTGCGGGCGTTGGCGCCGGCGCCCGCCGAGGTGTCTGACGAGCCCCTGCCGCTGATCGACCACATCCTCGAGCGCTTCCACGAGACCCACCGTCGGGAGCTGCCCGAGCTGATCGTCATGGCCCGTCGCGTCGAGGAGGTCCATGCCGGGCATCCGGAGGTGCCGCGTGGTCTCGCGCGCATGCTGGAACATGTAGCGGAAGCCCTCGAGAAACACATGCAGAAGGAGGAGCGGATCCTCTTTCCGATGATCCGCGCCGGCCTGGGTAGCGTGGCCGTCGGACCGATCGAGGTAATGCAGCACGAGCACGTCGAACACGGCGAACGGCTGCGCCAACTCGAGGAACTGACCCGCGACCACACGTCGCCGGCGGACGCGTGCACGACCTGGCAGGCACTCTATGCCGGCACGAGGAAGCTCGTCGACGACGTGATGCAGCACATCCACCTCGAAAACAACGTGCTGTTCCCGCAGTTCATGCGCGGTGGCGACTGACCGAATGATGGGTCGAGTGCAAGCGCCGTGACTGCGCGAGACATTGCATTAAGAGCCTCCGGCAAGTCTCTGACGTAATGCAAAAAGGGTTCTGTGTGGATGCGGGCGATAACGCACACGCCGACCGCAGCCGGACGTCTCGATCACAGCCTCCTCGAGAGGCTTGCCGCGTCGCGAGTCGTCCCGGTCAAAGTACGTATAATTTGTATTATGTCAAGTCCTACGCTGAGAGAACTGACGCGCTCGCGCCCGTTACTCCACAGGTCTGCGCGTGCGGCCAAGCTTTGACGTTCCCCGCCACCGCCGATCATCCTCGGCGTGGATATACGCGGAAGTCGTCTGCAAAGACGAATGGCCCAGATTGCGGCGGATCGTTTCCAAGGACACTCCGGCCGCGTCGGCGTGCGAACCGTTGGCGTGTCGCAGCCAATGCGTCGAAGCCAGCCGCATGCGTTTGGCTGCGGTGGGATCAACTCCCTCCCAGTACGTTTCCTGTGCGCCGGCCAGGTGCCCCCGTCGGAATTCGACCTGACGGACACTGTTGGCCAGAAAGTTGACCTTCGAGGCAGTCTGAACGCGGTCCCTCGGTAGTGCCCCGAGGGCTGAACGCCATTTCACCGCCCTTCCGGCTGCAAGAGGTAGAGCGTCATCGCGTATGTCGGTTAGACCATCAGCGCCAGTGCGCCGACGACCCAGGTCGACCGTCCGTCGTTGGTGAC
>CAYQAF010000072.1:0-7606 GCA_964415375.1 uncultured Alcaligenaceae bacterium | reverse complement strand
GCGGGACGGTCTGGCAGGGACACACCGCGATGCGGATCAGCGTCTGCTCGTGGGCGACGACGGACGCGGACGTCGAGCGCAGCGCAGCGGCCATGTTGCGAGCCGCGCGGGGCGTGGCCGCTCGGGCCTGATTGCGCGAAGCTCAACCCGGCCGTGCAGGCAGCCACACCGAAACGGCGAGCCCCCCGTCCGGCCGATTGGCGAGGCTGATGCGGCCGCCATGCGCTTCGGCGATCTCGCGGCAGAGGCTGAGCCCGAGACCGGTGCCGCTGCGCTTCGTCGAGTAGAACGGCAGCAGCGCGTTGTTCAGCACCGTTTCCGACATGCCGACGCCGCGGTCGAGCACCTGCAGGCGGATCATGCGACCGTCGTCCACGACCGCGAGCTCGACTTCCGCGGGCACCGAGCCGGATTCGTGCGCGTTCTTGAGCAGGTTGATCAGCACCTGCTGCACCTGGGCCGGATCGAACCAACCGTTGCGCTCCGGGACCGTCGCCGGCCCGCTGAAGGCCACCGTCTGCCGCAACGACGCGATGAATGGTTCCCAGGGTACACCCTGCAGCCGGGGCGCGGGCAGCTTGGCGAATTGCGCGTAGCCTTCGAGGAAGGCCTTCAGGTGTGCCGCGCGCTCCTCGATCGTCGCGAAGATGCTGTCGAGGCGGGCCGGATCCGGATCCCGCGCAATGCGTCGTCCGGAATGTGCCAGCGACGAAATCGGCGCGAGCGAGTTGTTCAGCTCGTGGCTGATGACGCGGATGACCTTCTTCCAGGTCGCGACTTCCTGGCGGGTCAGCTCGCGCGTCAGGCGCTTGAACAGGTAGAGTCGGTGGTCGCGGCCGTTCAGCACGAAACGCCGCTGCGACAGGTGCAGCACCTCCTGCTCGCCGTCCGTGCCCTCGAGCGAGAACAGCGTGTCCTGTCCGCCCCGGACCGCTTCCTGCAGCGACGCCGGCGTCTCGTCGACCAGCGCGTCGAACACGAGGCCCTCGAGCTTCGACCCCTCGCCGAACATCTGGCGGGCCACCGTGTTGGAGTAGATCACGTGGCCCGCCGCGTTGGTCAGCACCAGCGCGAGCGGCGTGCTCTGGATGACCGTGTCGAGCAGCAGTTCGCGCTGGAACAAGTCCTGGCGCTCGCGCCGCAGCACGTCGCCCACGGCGTTGTAATTGCCGACCAGCGCGCCGAGCTCGTCGCGCCGCCGGGCCGCGAGCGAGATCGAGAAGTCGCCGTCGCGCAGGCTGGTGAAGCCGTCGTTCAACGCCCGCAGTAGCCGTCCCACCGGTCCGGCCCAGCGCCGTGCCGCCCAGATCGCGAGCGGCACGGTTGCCCCCAGCGCGAACACGACCGTGGTCGCCCAGTCGCCCACCAGCCGGTGAAATGCCCAGGTGAGCGCGACCGACGCGACGACGAGCAGCACGGCCAGCAGCGCGACCTGTCCTTCGATCGAGGCTCGCAATTTCACGCCTTCAGTCCGAGTTTCTCCATCCGGCGGTAGAGGGCCTGTCGCGAGAGCCGCAACTCGGCCGCGGCCCGCGCGATCACACCGCCGGCGTTCGCGAGCGCGGTCTCGACGGCTGCGCGGTCCAGCTGGTCGCCGTCCTCCGTGGCCGCGTTGGCTTCGGCAGCGCGTCGCCCCGGGAGGCCGAGATCCGCGACGTCGATGCGCTCCGAACGCGCGAGCAGCCGGGCACGCTGGATGCAGTTGGCCAATTCGCGGACGTTACCGGGCCAGCCGTGGGCAAGCAGTGCCTCCTCGGCGTTCGGCGTCAGCTCGTGCCCGGGCCCGAGGAATGCGTGCGCCAGCGGCACGATGTCGTCGGGACGGGTCGCAAGCGCCGGCACGTGGATCTCGATCACGTTCAGGCGGTAGTAGAGATCCTCGCGGAAGCGCCCGGCCCGGATCAGCTGCTGCGGATCGGCATTGGTCGCGCTGATCACGCGGACGCGGACGCGCCGCGTCTCGCTCGACCCGAGCCGCTGGAACTCGCCGGTCTGCAGCACGCGCAGCAGCTTGATCTGGCCCTCGGCCGGCAGCGTGCCAAGCTCGTCCATGAACAGCGTGCCGCCGTCGGCGGCCTCGAAGCGGCCGATGCGCGTCTTCTGCGCCCCGGTGTAGGCGCCGGGCTCGGCGCCGAACAGCTCGGCCTCGAGCAGGTCCGCCGGCAGCGCACCGACGTTCACCTTGACGTAAGGTCCGCTGCGCACCGACGAATTGGCCTGGATGATGTCCGCGATCTTTTCCTTGCCTGCGCCGTTCGGGCCGGTAATGAGCACCGGCACGTCGGCGTGCGCGACCCGCGTGGCCAGCGTGACCGCCTCGTGCATTGCATCGCTCGCGTAGACGATGCCGCACAGGTCGAACTCCCGGGCGAGTCGCTCCCGCGCGTCGCGCCTCGCGTCCTTGAAGCGCTTCGCCATGCGCGTGGCACTGCCGAGCGCGAGCAGGTTGCGCACCGTGACCACCAGCTTGGCATCGTCCCACGGCTTCGCGAGGTAGTCCGCGGCGCCCTGCTTGACGAGTTCGACCGCGGTTTCGAGATGGGTCCAGGCCGTCAGCAGGATGATCGGCAGGTCGGGCTGGCGGCGGCGCAGCTCCCCGAACAGCGCGACCCCTTCCTCGCCGGACGTCGTGTCGCGCGAGAAGTTCATGTCCTGGATGACGAGGTCGATGCGGCCATGCTCGAGGCGCGTGAGCGCCGCCTGCGGGCTGTCCACGCTCTCGACCTCGATCCCGTGCAGATCGAAGAGAATCTCGAGCGCGGTGCAGACCGCGGCGTTGTCGTCGACGACGAGGATCCGGGGCATGGCCTATTTATACATCAGACACTGCGGGTGGCCGTCGCCGGATCGATGCCGGAGGCGCGCCGCGCGGGCCCGAAGGCCGCGAGCTGCCCGACGATCCACAGCGCCACCACGCCCACCGGCAGGTAGCGCCAGTCGAGCTTCGGCAGTTCGAACGTGCTGACCAGCCAGACCGAGAGCCCGATCGCCAGCACCACGCCCAGGATCGCGCCAGCGGTCGTGATGATCCAGCTCTCGAGCAGGAAGTGCCGCACGACGTCGACTCGGCGCGCCCCGAGCGCGCGTCGCGTGCCGATCTGCTTGCGTCGCCGATTCACGTTGAACGACATCAGGCCGAAGATGCCGAGCACAGTGATCGCAACGAGCAGCGCGATCACCGTGAGCAGCGTGATCGTCATGGCGCGGTCGTTCTGGTACGCGTCCGCGCGGATCTGGCCAAAGGACTGCACGTCACGCAGGATGCGGCGCGGCTCGACCGCGAGCAGCGCGGCCTCCACGTCGCGCTGGACGTTCGCCCGCTCGCCGGGGCGCGTTCGGATCACGTAGTAGAGCGCTTCGCCGCTGCTGACCAGGAGCGGCGACAGTGCCGTGCGCTCCACGCCGGTGCTGTTGACGAAATAGCCCTGCGCGCGCTCGACGATGCCGATGATGGTGGCCGGCTTCAGGCTTGCGGCGTCGTAGACAGTGCTGCCGAGCGCGTTACCGTCCGGAAACAGCTGCTCTGCGAGCGCCCGTGTCACGACCAGGACCGGCGAACTCGTCGCGCCGAACTCCGCGAAGTCTGCGACGCTGATGACTTCCTCCGGCTTGAACCAGCGCCCGGCGGCGAGTTCCAGGCCGAACGTCTCGAGTGCATGCTCGTCAGCCAGCACCAGTGACGCCGAGGCGGCATCCGGGTCGTTCTGCTCCGGCGTCCGCTGGTACGCCCAGCCGAGCCCGCTGTTCGACAAGGGCAGGCTCGCGGTCGCGGTGGCGGACAGCACGCCCGGCATGGCGCGCAGCGCCCGCAGGTCGGCTGCGATTGCGGCCCGGCCGGCTTCCTTGCCCGGTCGATCGAGGCTCACGACCTGCAGCGTGACGAGGTTGTCCTCGTCATAGCCGCTCGGTCGGTCCATCTTGACGAGTCGCTGCTGGACGATGAAGGCCGCGTTGCACAGCACCGCAAGCGTGATGGCGATCTGCAGCGCCACCAGCAGGGCGCCGGTGCGGTTGCGCAGCAGCGCGGAAACGATCGGTCGGATTTCCATGGGCGGCTCCTGGAGAGGTTCGGCGTCGGTCACTGCGTCTTGAGGTAGGCGGCCGGCTGGATGCGGCAGATCCGCCAGGCTGGGTAGAGCCCGGCAATGAGGCCCGCCGCAACGGCGAGCGCGAGCGCGATCGCGACCAGTTCGGCGTTGAGGTGGGCGACGCGCTCGTAGTCCACGTACAGGCGCCGCACGCCCTCCAGACCGACCCACGCGAGCACGAGGCCGAGCAGGCCGCCGAGGACGCCGAGCACGCCGACCTCGGTGAGGTGTTGCTGGAAGACCCGGGCCCGGCTGGCGCCCAGCGCGCGCCGCACGCCCACGTCACCCGAGCGCCCGAGGAACTTCGCGAGCAGCAGGCCCACCGTATTGAGCAGGCAGACGAGCAGGAACATGAAGGACAATCCGAGCAGCACGCTGTTGTCGTCCTGCACCACCTCGTTGACGTCGAGCCAGGCCCGCACGTCCGACAGCCGGTTGTTGAGCGGCCGCGGGAAGCGCCCGAGCTTCTTCTGCTCCAGCACGTAGGCGTCGAGGAACGCGCGGTAGTTCTCCACCGTGGCCGCGTCCGGCAGTTCGATCCAGAACTGCGCGAACGTGCACTCGGAATGAAAGATGCCCTCGGCGGGCGGCGCCTGCCAGCAGTTCACGCTGCCGTTGATGCCCCACTGCTGCTGGTGCCGGTCGAGCAGCGCGAGCGGCACGAAGGCGTCGTCGGTGTCCGCGAACGCCCCGGTGTTCAGGTCGTAGAACCGCGGCGTGGGCTGCCACTCGTCGATCACGCCCACGACGCGCAGGATGTCGGACCCGACTCGCACCTCGCGCCCCACGCTGTCCTCGCCACCGAACAGCTTCTCGTTCAGCGAGCGCGACAATACGATCACTGGCGCCGCATCCGCATCACCCGCGGCACCCCATCCCGAGCCGTGCAGGAACGGCACCTCGAAGAGCTGGAAGAAATCCGCGGTGGCCGCCCGCGCCGAAACGATCTCGGGGCGGACGTCGTCCGCGCCGGGCACTTCGACCACGAAGCCCGTGCCGACCGTGGCCGTGCGTTGCAGTCCCTCGGGCGAGCGCTCGGCCAGCGCGAGCGCGTCGCGCCAGGTGAGCTGCAGCGGCGGCTCGTTCGGCTCGTCGAACGGCTGGTCGGGGCTCCAGCTGTCGAGCTGCACGGCGTGCAGCACCTCGCTCCTGCCGGGGATCGGGTCGCCCGCCATCCGCGTGTAGACGGACAGCATGGTCATGCTGACGCCGATGCCGAGCCCCACTGCGACGATCATCAGCAGCGAAACGGCCGGGGTGCGGCGCAGCGACAGCAGCGCGAGCCTCAGGTGATAGGCGAACATCGCGGCTCTCCTCAGGCGCCCGCCGCGACGGCGCGGAATTCGCGCACGCGGACGGCCGCCTCGAACTCGGTGAAATCGGTGACCTGCCCGTCGAGCATGTGGACGTTGCGGTGGGCGCGCCGCGCCAGCTCCGGGTCGTGCGTCACCATGATGATCGTGGTGCCGCGGCCGTTGATCTCCTCGAGCAGTTCCATGACCTGGCGGGCCATCACGGAGTCGAGGTTGCCGGTGGGCTCGTCCGCGAGCAGGAAGCGCGGACTGCCGGCCAGCGCGCGGGCGATCGCAACGCGCTGCTGCTGGCCGCCCGAGAGCTGCGACGGCAGGTGCTTGGCGCGCGAGGCGAGCCCGACCAGCTCGAGCGACTCGTGGATGCGCTTGGCGCGCTCCGCGGCGTTGAAGCCGCGATAGCGCAGCGGCACGTCGACGTTGTCGAACACGTTCAGGTCCGCGATCAGGTTGAAGCCCTGGAAGATGAAGCCGATCTTCTCGTTGCGGATCCGCGAGCGCGCGTCGTCGCCGAGCCGGCTCACGTCCGCGCCGTCGAGCTCGTAGGTACCGGCGTCGAAGCCCTCGAGCAGGCCGGCGATGTTGAGGAACGTCGTCTTGCCGGAGCCCGAGGGCCCGGTCACCGCGACGAACTCGCCCTCGTCCACGACCAGGTCGAAGTCGCGCAGCGCGCTCGTCTGCACCATGTCCGTGCGATAGACCTTGCTGACGCCTTTCATCTTCAACATGACGGATGCTCCTGCTGGTTGCGCTAGTTTCTGATCAGTACGGTTTCGGCGCGGCCGAACGGCTCGAGGCTCGAGATGACGATCTGGTCGCCCTCCGCGAGTCCCTGCGCGATCTCGATCTTGGCGATGCTCGACGCGCCGGTCGCGATGGGCGTGCGGTGCGCGACGCCGTCGTCCACCTTGTAGGCGACCCGGCCGCCGCCGCTCTCGAAGAACGCGCCGCGATCCACGACCAGCGCGTCGGCCTTCTCCTCCAGCACGATCCGCACGCTGACGCGCTGGTTCTGGCGCAGGTCGGCCGGCGCGTCGCCGGCGAAGCGCACGCGCCCGACGACCTGGCTGTTGCGCACCTCTGGCGAGATCGACGTGAGGCGGCCTGGGAACTTGGAGTTGCCGTAGGTGATCTCGGCCGGCATGTCGAGCGCGAGATCGTCGGCGTAGCTTTCCGGCACCGACAGCTCGATCTCGAACACGGAGAGATCGACGACCGTCAGCAGCGGCTGGTTCGGCGTGACCGCGGCGCGCTGCTGGACGGCGATGCTGCCCACCATGCCGTCGACCGGCGAGCGGACCGTGAGCTCTTCCACGCGGCGCTCGAAGTTGGCGACCACGCCGCGCTGGCGCTCCACGTCGAGCTCGCTGGTGCGCAGCTCGAAGGACAGCTTCTCGGCCTGCATCTTCGCGTTCTGCACCGCGTGCTCGTAGCGCACCTGTGCCTCGGCGAGCTGGTCGTCGCGGCGATCGTGCTCCTGGCGGCTGACGAGTCCCTGCTGGAACGCATTGCGATAGCGTTCGAGCTCGCGCTCCGCCGCCCTCAGCGTGACGAGCGCCAGGTCGACGGTCTGCTGGTTGCCGGCGTTCTCGGCGCGCGTCTGGATG
Source organism: uncultured Alcaligenaceae bacterium (assembly GCA_964415375.1). Lineage (GTDB taxonomy): Bacteria > Pseudomonadota > Gammaproteobacteria > Burkholderiales > Casimicrobiaceae > VBCG01. Next base: position 601 of record CAYQAF010000072.1, on the reverse strand, counting down.
CGCTGCCGCTCGTAGGCGGCCTGCAGCGACAGCAGCGTCGACTGCTCCCGCTCGAACTCGCTGAGCAGTTCCGGGGAGTCGATCGTCGCGAGCGGCTGTCCCTTGGTCACCTTGTCGCCTGCGTTGACGCTGGTGCTGACGGTCCCGGCGGTCGCTGCGTACAACGTCGGCGAGACGGCGGCGACGACCTGACCCTGTACCGCGACGTCAGAGACGAAACGGCCCCGGGTCACGGTCGCGTAGCGCAGCTGGCTGCCGTCCACCGAGAGATCCGCGGCGGACCAGCGCGTCAGGGCGGGACTGACCGCCGCTACGCATAGCGCGGCGGCCGCGACGCCCGCCAGGACCAGCCTGCGGCGCCGCCGCTGCGCGGGGGCCGGGTCGATGGCGGCGTCTTGCGCCGAGGTGTCGCGGATCATGGCGTTCGCTCCAGTGTGGCTATCCAACCTAAGCAAGCGCCGTGCCATGCCGTAAGTGCTTGATATGGTTGCACGGCGCTCGATGCGCGGCCGTGTCCGGTGTCCGCGGAGTGTCCGGGTGTCCGCGCTGGAAATCGCGTAACCTCTGGTGCAAACCCGGTGCAGCCCCGCCTGCCGGGTTG